>JBFKGW010000423.1:0-3166 GCA_041633145.1 Alphaproteobacteria bacterium | reverse complement strand
ACCGCGCGCTTCTCCTCCTCGAGCACCAACGCGATGCCGAGCTCCGCCAGGTCGCGCACGATGGACTCCACGTCCCGACCCACGTAGCCCACCTCGGTGAACTTGGAGGCCTCGATCTTCAGGAACGGCGCCTCGGCCAGGCGCGCCAGCCGTCGCGCGATCTCGGTCTTGCCGACGCCGGTCGGCCCGATCATCAATATATTTTTCGGCAACACCTCTTCGCGCAAATCGTCCGACAGCTGCTGGCGGCGCCAGCGGTTGCGCAGCGCCACCGCGACCGCCCGCTTGGCGTCGTTCTGGCCGATAATGAAGCGATCGAGCTCGGATACGATCTCGCGCGGGGAAAAATTGGTCATAAGCTCTCGATGGTCAGGTTGGTGTTGGTAAAGACGCAAATATCGGCGGCGACGGCCATGGCGCGTTCGGCGATTTCACGGGCGCTCATGTCGTCCTGGTCGATCAGCGCGCGCGCCGCCGCCAAAGCATAATTGCCGCCCGAGCCGATGGCGATGATGCCGTCGTCGGGCTCCAGCACGTCGCCGGTGCCGGTCAGCACCAGCGACGTTTCCTTGTCGGCGACCGCCATCATCGCTTCGAGGCGGCGCAAATAGCGGTCGGTGCGCCAATCCTTGGCCATTTCGACACAGGCGCGGGTGAGCTGGCCCGGGTGCTGCTCGAGCTTCGATTCCAGGCGCTCGAACAAGGCGAAGGCGTCCGCCGTGGCGCCGGCGAACCCGGCGATGACGCTGCCGTCGCCCAACGGGCGCACCTTGCGCGCCGATGCTTTGATCACGGTGTTACCGAGGCTGACCTGGCCGTCGCCGGCGATTACCACCTGATCGCCCTTGCGGATCGACAGGATGGTGGTGCCGTGCCATTGCTCGGGGCCGTTGCCGTTATTTGCCGTATACATTCGCTTATCCGTTAGCTTGCGGGCCGATTATGGCCCAAACCGCGGGCCAGGGGCAGACCGCGGCACCGCCCTCCATTTGGTCATTTGTGCCGCGCGGTCAAGACTTGAGGCAGTGGCATTGGCGAACGGTCCCTGCTATGTAGGCGCCGCGCGGCTGCCCTAAGCAGCGCCGCAGGAGCCGAAAATGAGCATTCAGGAAGTAACCGGGGCCCGCGATCAAGCCGGCCGCACGGCAACCGTCACGCGGCAGACCCGCGAAACAGACATTACGGTGTCGGTCAACTTGGACGGCACCGGCGCCTACGACGTCGAGACCGGCATCGGCTTTCTCGACCATATGCTCGAGCAATTGTCGCGCCACAGCCTGATCGATTTGCAGGTGCGCGCGGTTGGCGACTTGCACATCGACTTCCACCACACCACCGAAGACACCGGCTATGCGATCGGCCAAGCGGTCAGCGAGGCGCTTGGCGAGCGGGTTGGCATCCGCCGTTATGGCGACGCGCTGGTGCCGATGGACGAAACACTCACCCGGGTTGCGCTCGACGCCTCGAGCCGGCCTTATCTGGTCTGGCGGGTGCCGTTCACCAGGCCGAAGCTGGGTGACATGGACACTGAGCTGTTCCAGGAGTGGTTCAAGGCGTTCGTCCAGTCGGCCGGCCTGACGCTGCATGTCGAGACACTGTACGGCGAGAACAACCACCACATGGTCGAGTCCTGCTACAAGGGTCTGGCGCGCTCGCTGCGCCAGGCGATCGAAATCGATCCGCGCCGCGCGGACGCCGTTCCGTCGACCAAAGGCGTGCTCGGCGGGTCGATGTAGCGGCGCTGAACCGATCCCCGTTGGAGCGACGGGCGACCATGCCGGCATCTGAACAACAGCAAGCGATCGCACGCGACGACGGCGTGCCCGGCGCGCTGCCGACCCTGGTCACGGCGGCCCGCCATGGCCCGCTGGTGCGCGCGCGAAAATGGCTGGTCGATCGGATGGTGGCGCAGCGCAGCCGCCAGGCGCGCCGCACGCTGCAAGCGATGCCCGAACTGTGGCGGCTGATGACCCAGGTCGCGGCGGGCACGGCGGTGACCGGTGCTTCCTATTCCGACTATTTGACGCTCTACGAGCAAGTGCGCACCCACCGGCCACGAGAAATCCTCGAGTGCGGCACCGGCATTTCGACGGTCGTGCTGGCCCAGGCGTTGCGCGACAATGCCGCTGAAGACGGCGGTGCGCCGGGGCGCGTGACCTCGATGGAGGATGACGAAGCGTGGTACCGCACCGCCTGCGAGCGGCTGCCGGAGGCGGTGGCCGACATCGTCGAGATCGTCCACAGCCCCAAGGCGGACGGGTTTTACAAGTGCTTCCGCGGCGTGTGCTACGAAGAGGTGCCTGACCGGCCCTACGATTTCGTGTTTTCCGACGGACCCGACCGGCACTCGCCGGTCAACGGCGATAAACTGTTCAACCTCGATCTGATCAACGTCGTTCGCCGTTCCGATCGTCCGGTGCGCGCCGTCGTCGACAATCACTATTTGACGTTCTATGTCTTGCAAAAGGTGTTCGGGATCGACAAGGCGCGCTACAGCGTCAGCCACAAACTGATGTTCGTCGGCCCGGTCACCAAGCACGATGTGCGCCACTTGAAAAAAGAGACGTTTGTGCCCGACTTGCGTTTGTTCGGCACGACCGAGCTCAAACTCCGCATGTCGCTGGACGATTGAGGACGGGAGACCGCGCATGAAGATCTATAGCGTACAAACCTTGCCTTGGTCGGCGGCAAGCGACAGCGACGTCGTGCTGGTGCCCGAGGGTTTCAATTGGTTCGCCCTGATCTTCGGGCCGTTTTGGGCGCTCTGGCACGGCATGTGGCGCACCGCGATCGTCCTCGTGGTGATCGGCGCCGTGCTCGGCGGTCTCGGCGCGCTGATCGGGGTCGAGCCGGATGTGGTGTCAGTCTTTCAGTTTCTCGTGCAAATCGGCCTCGGGTTGTGGGGCAACGATCTGCGCCGCGCCGCGTTGGGCCGGCGGGGCTATGTCGAGCGCGCGGTCGTTTGCGGCCGCAACCAAGACGAGGCCGAGCAACGTTACTTCACCACCGTCACGCCTGATCCGGCTTAGGAAAGACCCGTGCAGACGGTCGCCATCATCGATTACGGATCGGGCAATCTGCGCTCGGCAGCCAAGGCGTTCGAACGCATGGCGGCCGAGACCGGCCGCGCCACGTCGATTTCGGTTACCGCCGATGCAGATGCGGT
>JBFKGW010000422.1:0-3173 GCA_041633145.1 Alphaproteobacteria bacterium | reverse complement strand
TGGTCATCGCCGCGATATGCTCAAACTTGACCGCCCAGATGCCGCCGATCAGCCCCAGCAGCGACAGCATCGCCGACGCCGCGACGACAAAAAAGACGATCGCCAGCGGATTGTGGATCTGCACGCCGACGAACAGCCACATGGCAACGCCGGTGACGAGGCCCACCGCGATGCCGCGTGTCACCCCGCCAGCCGTGTAGCCAACAGTCAGTTCGGCCGGGCTCAGCGGCGGCATCAGAACGTCAATGATGTTGCCTTGGATTTTCGATACCAGCAGCGAAGATGAGGTATTGGCGAACGCGTTCTGCAGCACCGCCATCATGATCAGGCCAGGCGCCAGAAACGCGGCAAAGGACACCGCGCCGACCGTGCGCGCCGCGCCGTCGAGCGCGACACTGAAAATGGCGAAGAACAGCAACGACGTAACCACCGGCGCGGCTAATGTCTGCGTGCCGACCTTGTAAAACCGCGTGACCTCGCGGAGATACAGGGTCCATAAACCGCGCCAGTTCACCGCCCCGATCGGGCGCACCATCGGCGGCCCCGGTAAAACGCCTTTACCTGCGCCGGGAAACGGTGACTGGGCACTTCCTCGCAACGGATCGGTCATGCTTTAGTAGCCGTTGATCGCTGGGCCGGTATTTATGGAGCCCGGCACCGCCAGGCAAGTTCGGCAGCGAATATACATGGTTGACGAGACCGCCCACGACGACCCGTCCCAACCGTCAAAAAGCGGAAACCGGAAGAAACGCCGCCTGCCCAAACCCGCCACTGCCGAGCGGCTGGAAAAAGCAGCGCTGGCGCATATCGACCGCTACGCCACCTCGGCTGCCAATCTGCGCCTTGTCTTGCTGCGCCGGGTCGAGCGCTCCGCCCGCCTGCACGGTACCGACCGCGCCGAGGCGACCGCCTGGGTCGACGCGATCATCGCCAAGCTGCTCGAGCGCCACCTGCTGGACGATGCCGCCTACGCCCGGTCACGGGCCAACAGCCTGCACCGTTCCGGTGCCTCGCGGCGCAAAATCGCCGCCACCTTACAGCGCAAAGGGGTCGCACGAAGCGAGATCGCCGACGCGCTGGGGGCGCTCGACGCCGAATTCGAGGATAGCGAACTGACTGCCGCGTATAACTATGCGCGCCGGCGGCGCCTCGGACCCTATCGCGCGCCGGAGATCCGCGACGAGCGGCGCGAACGCGATCTGGCGGCGCTTGCCCGCGCCGGTTTCGGCTACGATACCGCGCGGCGGGTGGTCGAGGCCCGATCGGTCGAAGAGCTCGAAGCGGAAGTCTCGGGCGCGTGCGGGTACCCCGCGAACGCGACCCGGACTTAGTCGCTGTCGCCGTCGGCCGCCGCATCGGCCGTCGACCCGACCGCTTCGGCGATCGCAGCGCCGCTGCGGGGCGCGCGGCCTTCGGGCGGCTGAAATACTTCCGGCTGGTCGCTGGGATAACTCTCGACGTAGAGCGACGTGCTGGGAAAGGCGAAGCTGCTTTTGGCTTCCTCGACGATGTCTTTGATACGGTAGGCAAGCCGTTCCTTGATCGCCAGCCATTCGCCCCACACGGTGGTCTTGGTGAAGCAGTACAGCATGATGTCGATGCTGCTGGCGCCAAAGCTGTCGATGCGCACGAAAGTCGACACTTCCGGCGGTTTGGCAAAATCGTCGGAGTTCAAGACATAGGATTCGATTTCGTCGCGGATGTGGCGCAGTTGATCGACGGTGGTGCCGTACACCACGCCGATTTTCCAGTAGATGCGCCGGTGGGTCATCGCCGAGAAATTGGTTACCGCGTTATCGGCGAGCGACGTATTAGGCACTTGCACCAGGGCCTTGTCGAACTGGCGTATCGATGTCGAGCGGAAGCCGATCGTCTCGACCGTGCCTTCGACGACGCCTTCGACCTTTATCCAATCGCCCACGTGGTAGCGCTTCTCCGCAAGCACCAATACGCCGGACAAGAGGTTCTTCAAGAGATCCTGGGCGGCGAGCGCGCCGGCCAGGCCGAACAGACCCAGCCCAGCGAGGATCGGGCCGATTTCAATGCCCCAAACGTCGAGGATCGCGGCGGCGGCGATGAACATAAACAATATTTTGATCGCTTTGACGAACCACGAAACCATAGTCTCGGAGAAGACCTCCTCGAGCCGGCCCAGCAAGTAGCTCAACGGCTCGACCAGCGTTATGACGCCCCAGAACAAGGTAAAGGTGACCAGCGAGCGGGTGATCTTGCCGGCGATGACGTCGAAGGATTCTTCCAGTTGGAGAACCTGGGTCGCTACGAAAAAGCCGAACACCACCGGCACGAACTGCAAAGGTTTATCGAGCGCGCCGATCGTGCGGTCGTCTATTTGGGTCGTAGTTCGGGTCGCCAGACGCCTCAGCCAGGAAATCACGAAGCGGGCGAATAACCGGCGCGCCACCAACAACAGCGCGAAAACACCCACTCCAACGACGATGCGGCCAAAGCTGGTGCCAAACGCCGTGTTGTTCCATACATCGACGACGATCGCCCAAAATTCGGTCAAAGGCTCCATGAATCGATCCGTCTTACGCCTGTGTTGTCAGTATCGAAGTTTGCCGCGTCGGCACGCGCGCTCTCCTTTATCAAACCCCGGCGGGAAGTGAAAGCGCACGCCGGGCGACACGGCGCGTGTTAGTCTCGCAACTATCCGAACCCAAGTGGAGAAGCGGGAATTAGCCTCTTGCCGTATCTGCTGAGGTCGCGACAGCCGTGTCGGCCGCGACGCCAACCCAAACCGAAAGTGATGCGACAATGACAATCGGGATATGCGGCACCGGAAAAATGGGCACAGCGATGGCCGAACGCCTGATTGAACTCGGCGATGACGTCGCCGTTTGGAACCGCACGTCGGTGCGCACCGAACCGCTCGTCGCCCAGGGCGCCCGCGCGATGGCGACACCAGCGGAACTCGCGCAAGCCTGCGACATCGTAATCTGCATGGTGCTGAACGACGATGCCGCAGCAGCGGTTTCCGAAGGCCCCGGCGGTCTGGCGTCGGCCAATTTGTCGGGGAAACTGGTGATCGAGATGAGCACCATCGGCGCGGCGACGACCCGGCGGATCGCCGATGCGATCGGCGCCGCCGGTGGATCATATGTCGAGTGCCCGGTCGGCGGCACAGTCGCCCCGGCGCGTCAGGGTCAATTACT
>JBFKGW010000421.1:0-3186 GCA_041633145.1 Alphaproteobacteria bacterium | reverse complement strand
GCCACCGCGCCGCGCAGTTGCGCGAGCAGGGGTTCGACCGCGCCGAGATCGACAGCATGCTCTACCAGCCGGCGGAACAGACCGAGCCCAACTGGTGGATTTTCGGCGGCAGCCTGGTGTTCGTCGTGTTCACCATGGCGATGGGGCTCGGCCAGGTGCCGTTCGCGCAGGAGATCGTGTTCGCCGGCTCGATGGCGATCGTGTTGTTCCTGATCCAGCGCCTGCTGCTCGAGCTCGAACCCGATCAGCGGCGCGCGCTGATCGGCACCGCGATCATCATCTTCGTCTTTCGGGCGGTGCCGCTGCCCGGCCCGGGCGCGACCTGGTTCGAGATCGACGTGCTGGGTTTCGACCAGCAATTTCTGTCAGTGCTATCGCTGATCACCTCGCTGCTCGCCCTGGTCGGCATGCTGCTGCTGCGCCCGTTGATGGCGAACCGGTCGATCGCCTATATCGTCGCCCTCCTGACGATCGCCGCCGGTATTCTGGCGCTACCCAATATCGGGCTGTTCTATGGCCTGCACGAGTGGACCGCGAGTTGGAGCGCCGGCATCATCGATGCCCGCTTCATCGCCATCCTCGACACCGCGATCGAATCGCCGCTGGGGCAGATCGCGATGATCCCCATGCTCGCCTGGATCGCCAAGAACGCGCCGGCGCACCTCAAGGCGACTTTCTTCGCCGTGATGGCCTCGTTCACCAATCTGGCGCTGTCGGCCAGCAGCCTGGGCACCAAATACATCAACGAGATCTTCCTGGTGACCCGTGAAGTGCGCGACCGCGTCACCGGGGTGATCGAGGTTGCGGCCAACTACGGCGAACTCGGCGTGCTGCTGATCACGGTGGCGATTGTCGGCCTCGCGTTGCCGCTCCTCACCATCCTGCTCATCCAGCGCTCACAGCTACAGACACAACAGTAGCGGTTTGCTAAAAATCGCCCATGCACCTGTATCGCGGTTACCGATTCGAGGGCCTGGCCGTTCTCGTCATTTGGGTGGCGTTTCTCGTCCTTGTGTTCGTATTCGAAGAAAGCGCGCGCCAACTGCTGCCGTGGGCATTCATGCTGCTGATGGCGATTGTCGTCGCGCTGTGCGTCGCGGGTGAATATATCCTTTACCGAATTAGCTTACTTTCGTCGCAACGCCAGAATTGAGCGACACCCCGTTTCGCCGCATTGTTCGCGCACGATGGCCGGATCTGGGGAAAGCGCGGCTAATTGCCGCGTGGCGCCTGGCGCTTGGTGCCTCCACTTATAGCAGTGGCAACCATAATTTCACCGCCGTCTGTTTGCCGGCGAACAAGATGATCAATTCGCGTGCGCGCTTATAACGTGGTTCGACAGGCAGCATGACCCATTTGGTGTCTCACAATGAGCCGGCCTGGTTACGGGTGACGCCGGCGCGCGCGGTCGGCTTGGTGCTCGCAGCGAGTATCGCCGTGCTCGGAACAGCACTGCTGTCGCAGTATGTCGGCGGACTGCAGCCCTGCATTTTGTGCCTGTATCAGCGGGTGCCGTACGTTCTCACCATCGCTCTGAGCGGGTTGGCGCTGGCGACATACCTCGCTGGCCAGCCGCAGCCGGTCGTGGCGCGCTGGGCGCTGGCCGCTTGCGCCACAGTATTTCTCGTCGGCGGCGGCATTGCCGCCTATCACGTCGGCGTCGAGCAAGGTTGGTGGGCCGGCACCGCGTCGTGTACCAGCCCCGATTTGAACGCTATGACCATCGAGGAGCTGCGCGAACACCTGCTCGCGGCGCCAATCGTGCGCTGCGACGAAGTGGCCTGGTCGCTGTTCGGCATTTCCATGGCCGGCTATAACGTCCTCACCTCGCTCGCCTTGGCCGGCGCGAGCGTTTGGCTGGCGCGATCTCTCACCCAGAAAGCCACACCGGACTAAGCGCATATCGCCGCCATCAAAATAACAATATTGCAAAGCACAAAGATCAGGAGATTACCGGAGATGTTTGACGCGCAGAGGGCCCAAGCGATGGCTCGATCAATCCTACAGATCGCATTTGCCCTATTGCTGGTCGTCATCGTCAGCGGGCCGGCCGACGCAGAGCCGACGATCGACAGCGCGGCAGCGCTTAAGGAACGGGTCGTCGGCGACCCAGCAGCGCCGGTCACCATGATCGAATACGCCTCGCTGACCTGCCCGCACTGCGCCAGCTTCCACAACGACACCTACAAGGCGTTCAAGGAACGCTTTATCGACACCGGCAAGGTCCGGATGATCTATCGCGACTTCCCGCTCGACGGTATCGCCCTGCGCGCCGCCATGATGGCGCGGTGCACCGTCGACCAGCGCTATTTCGGTCTTATACAGGTGCTCTACAAATCCCAGGACAAATGGTCGCGCGCCCGCGATCCCGTGGCCGAGCTCGCCTTGGTCGGCCGCCTCGCCGGAATGGATCAGGCCACCTTCGACGCCTGCCTGGCTTCCGAAGAGCTGCTCAATGGCGTGCTTAAAATTCGCCAGCAAGGCGCCGCCGACGGCGTGCAAAGCACGCCGACCTTCGTCATCAACGGTAAGGTCTACCCGGGCAGCCGCTCCATTGAAGAGTTCGCGCAAATCATCGAGCCGTTGCTGAACGGCAAGTAGCGGGCGGCGCGATCAGTCTCGCTTGGCATGTACCGGCAGCAGCGACGTCAATGCACCATCAACACAGGCACTTGGGCATTGGCCAGGACGTGGCGGGTGACGCCGCCGAGCACGACCTCGCGCAGCCGGCTGTGCGAATAGGCGCCCATGACCAGCATGTCGGCATTTTGCGAGTAGCGGAGCAGTGAATCGCCGACCCCTTTGCCGCCCGGTTTGATCGTCTCGGTCTCGACACTGAAGCCATGGCGTTCGACATAGGCCGCCGCCTCTTCGGCCGAAGGTCCCGCCTTGGCGCCGGTGTCGACATAGACCAGGCGGATGCGTTCGGCCTTGCCAAATAATGGCATCGCCGCGTTGAGCGCGCGTGCCGCCGCCGCGGTCCGGTTCCAGGCAATCACCAGATTTCCGCCGACCGATTGCGGCGGCTCGGGCGGTGCGACGAGGACCGGCCGACCGGAATCGAACAATGCCGCCTCAACGATGGCGCTGGTTGAATCGTTCGATTTATTGCCGCCGGCGCCGATCACGCAAACATCCGCGACCCGGGCGCGCTGGCACACGATCGGCTCGGGCTGCCCGGCGATC
>JBFKGW010000420.1:0-3188 GCA_041633145.1 Alphaproteobacteria bacterium | reverse complement strand
TTCACCGACTCGCCCCGGCGGACGATCTGGGCCTACGACTACGATCCGGCGACCGGCAATCTCGGCGCGCGGCGCACCTTCGTCGAAATCCCCGAGGCGCCGGGCCGCGGCACCGGCGACGGTGCAACGGTGGACGCCGAAGGTTACTATTGGAGCGCCGAGTTCCGCGGCAGCCGCTTGGTGCGCTATGCGCCCGACGGCGCGATCGACCAGACGGTCGAGCTGCCGGTCAGCCGGCCCACCGCGTGCGCCTTCGGCGGCGATGATCTGGCGACGCTGTTCGTCACCTCGGCGAAGATCATGCTGAGCGCACCGGAGCTGGCGGCGGAACCCCACGCCGGCGCCCTGCTTACCCTGGATGTTGGTGTTGGCGGCCTGCCGGAGGCCGAATTCACCGGCTGACCGTCGAAATCGACGGCGAAACTGCGGCATAGCTCACACCGACGTCACATTTCGCCGGAAAATTGCCGCTTTCACTCCCCGAAAGCGCCTGTTTTGGCGGCCACCTTTGCCATCGAACCGGCGAAGGTGGGTTATGCAACCATTGAAAATTCTGGCGTTTGTCATTGGCGCGGTGCCGATCGCTGCATTCCTGCTGACGCTGCTTCTGACCGAGGGCGCGCCGCTCAAACCGCCCTCTCCTGGGGAGGAGAGCGGACCGGCCGTTGCAACGCAACCACTGCCGCGGGCCAAATTAGAACGGCAAGACGGCGTTGCGGCGGCCGGCCACTCCGACGCTGATGTTGACGCCCCGGCACCGCGGCAGATCGCCGACGGATTTGCCGCAGATGACAAGTTGGGGCCGGCGCCAATGGTTAACGACGAGCGCGAGGCGCAGCTACTGTTGATGCTGTTCGGCGCGCCGCAGCCGGACTTGCCGCCCGAGCGCTAAACCCTTGAATTTTGCCCATTCGTACCCACTTTTTAGCCTGAACAGAGCCTCTCGAGGTCTGTTCGCAGGGCGCCAGATTTGGGCCCGGAGCGTTCCGTTTGTTCGGCACAGTACACAAGCGGCCCGTACTCGCTCACAAATAAGAGGAGTAACGGCATGTCCCGTGTTTCCCTACTCAACAGCCCCTTGCTGCTCGGATTCGATCAATTCGAGCGGACGCTCGAGCGCATAGCGAAGGCGCCGGCCGAGGGCTACCCCCCGTACAACATCGAGCGCACCGCCGAAGACGGTTTGCGAATTACTCTTGCCGTCGCCGGTTTTACGCTCGACGACCTCGAGATTTTGCTCGAAGACAACCAGCTCACCATCAGTGGGCGCCAAACCGAAGACGATCAGCGCGATTACTTGCACCGGGGCATAGCGACCCGGCAGTTCAAGCGCAGTTTTGTCATTGCCGAAGGCGTCGAAGTGACCAATGCGGTTCTCGACAACGGTCTGTTGCATGTCGATCTGCGGCAGCCGACGCCGCAGCGCAATGCGCGGCAGATCAAGATTTCGTCGGTAGGTGGCGCTGCTAAGGGCAAAACCATCGACGTTTCGGCAGACAAAGCCTAAGCCCGAGCTTATCGAGGGGTCATAAATATGGAACACAACCAAGGAAATTTTTGGCAGCAACTGTCGCCCGATCAGTTCGCGGCGCTGTGGCTGGAAGATCTCGCCTACGTCAAACCCAAGCGGGTTGGCGAGCGGAAATTGTATGCGATTCACACCGCCGACGGCAGTGAAGTCGCGGTCGTCGACGGCCGTGAGCTCGCCTTTGCCACTGTGACGCAGAACGACCTCGAGCCGCTCAGCGTCCACTAGCAGCGCTAACTGACGCGCCTGTCGGCGCGCCTAGCGCGGCCGAACTCGGCTCATGTAATTCTAACGGGAAAGAGGGCTTAGCTGGCGGCTCGCAAGCCGGAAGCGTCGGGCGCCTGCGACAGCAGTGCATATAAGGCGTCGCGGCTGCTCGCGCCGCGCAATTTTTCACAAAACGACGGTCCCCGCAGTAATCGCGAGATGCGCGCCAGCGCCTTCAAATGGTCTGCACCGGCGGCTTCGGGGGCCAACAGCAGGAAGATCAAGTCGACCGGTCGGTCGTCGATACTCTCGAAGTCGATCGGCTTTTCGAGCCGGGCGAAAACGCCATAGATACGATCGAGCTGCGGCAGCCTGCCGTGGGGGATTGCCAAGCCGTCGCCGACCCCGGTGGTGCCGAGCCGCTCGCGCTCGAGCAGGACATCGAAGATCGCTCGCTCCGACTGGCCGGTCAGGTCGGCGGCGAATTTCGACAATTCCTGCAGCGCCTGTTTCTTGCTGGTGACGCGGAGATCGGCGATGACACTGTCAGCCGTCAGCAGATCGGAAACTTCCATTAGCACCATCGCTCCACGCTGGGCCGGCGAACTAGGTTCCGCCAGCACTCAATTCAGTTCGCGCCAGGGTCGATCCAGCCGACATTGCCGTCTGACCGCCGGTATACGACGTTCAATCCGCCATTACCGGCGTTGCGAAACACCATCGCCGGAACATCGGCAAGGTCCATGCGCATGACCGCTTCGGAGACGGTCAGATTTTCGATAACCGTTTGGTCTTCGGCGACGATGACCGGGTTATCGCCTTTCTCGCCGAAATCCTCTTCGTCTTCGGCGACCGGCTCGTAGGGCGCCAGAACATATTGCTGCGCCCGAGCGGTTTCGGCGCTTTCACGCGCCGCGTGGTGGTCGCGCAGGCGCCGTTTATGACGCCGCAGGCGTTTGCCCAGATGCGCCGTGGCGACATCGAAGGCGGCATAAGCGTCGTCGGCGGATTCGTGCGCGCGAACATAGATGTCGCGACCGATATGAATGGCTATGTCGGCGCGCACCGTAAAACGCTCGCGCGTCAGCACAACCGACGCGTCGATTGCTTGTCCGAAATATTTTTGGATCATGGTATCCAGCGCATCGGTAATGTGGGCGCGTAACGCGTCACCGACATCAAGCTGGTGGCCGGAAATATTTATCTGCATCGAAACCTAAAAATCGGATTCTCGTCGAGACCTCGTCTGGACGGAGGCCAGATTACTGTTAAATTGGCGCTGCTCTTCATGGCATATGCGGCGGAAGCTGGCCCCTCATGTTTGGGTTGGCCGGTCCCCACCTTTAGAGCATTTCAATATTCGCGCCGGTCTGTCGGCGGGCCGGAACATAGTAATGGCCCGCAGTGCTGTCAATAGCGCGGGCGGACACAATTTCGTCCCTAAGGCGAATGG
>JBFKGW010000419.1:0-3204 GCA_041633145.1 Alphaproteobacteria bacterium | reverse complement strand
GGGCGCGCGCGTGGCTCGGCAGGGCAAAAGCATCGACCTCGCTGCCGGTGCGCTCCGGGGCTACGTCATAAACCGGCATGCCGACGGCGTCGGCGGTAAGTTTCTTGGCGGACATACAACTCCTCCCGGGCGCCAGCTTATATATTGGGCGGACGGTTTGCCATGTCCGATCACAGCCGGTTTAATGGGGCGGCACAACCCTTGCGCCGCGCCATGCGCGGCAGGATCGAAGCCCATGGCCGTCACACCGCAACACGACTTTCCGGTATCCTGGGAGCAACTCCACCGCGACGCCAAGGCGCTCGCCTGGCGCTTGTCGGAAAAGGGCCCATGGACGCAGATCGTAGCCATCACCCGTGGCGGCCTGGTGCCGGCCGCCATCGTCGCGCGCGAGCTCGAAGTGCGCCTGGTCGACACCTTCTGCGTATCGTCCTACGACCATCAGGCGCAGGGCGAGATTAGAGTTCTAAAAGAGGTGCCTGGCGACGGCACCGACACGCTGATCGTCGACGATCTGGTCGACACCGGCAGGACCGCCAAGCTGGTGCGCGACATGCTGCCCAAGGCCCACTTCGCCACCGTCTACGCCAAGCCGGCAGGGCGGCCGTTGGTCGACACCTTCGTCACCGAAGTCAGCCAGGACACCTGGATCCATTTTCCGTGGGATCTCGGCCTGCAATTCGTCCGCCCAATCGCCGCGGCGGATTAGGCAAGTGAGGCTTCGCCTCGATCCCCGAAATTGCCCAGTTGGACCTTTCGGCTCGCGACGGACCGATTGAAAATTTAGCTCTCTCAGCGCGGAAAATTCGCAAGATTTTGACCGTCTTCAAATCTTGCACGCGCCGCAACGTCAAACCATATCGGCAACGCAACTCGTTAATCGGACGATTGCCGGAATAGATCTCACCGAAGACGAGGTCACCCGACGTTTAGAGGGGACTATGATGAACAAGATTGCCACCGCTGCGGCCGCGCTCTCTCTCATTGTAGGGGCGTCGCCGGCTTTCGCTTTTTTTCCCGACTATCCGATCGACCACCAGTCCTACCGCAATGTCACGGCCGAATCCGTCGAGGCGTTTGACACCGAAGAGGTGAACAAGGATGACGCCGCGACCTTGGATATGGGCTGGGAGGCATTGGGTGTGCTGCCGCCCACCTCGCTGGACGACGAATTCAGCTTCGATTTCCACGATGGGCTGACCTACCCCGGCGATGTTTATGAAGACCAAAGCGCAGCCGTCGAGTCGGAAACCGATATGCCGATTTAAAAAAACTGAGACGATTGAGTTTAAAGGGCCGTCTCGCGCGGCCCTTTTTTTTGCGGAAATCGACGCTGTCACTGGAGGTCCCCGGAGCCGCATCGAAAAATTGTCATATCGATCGTGCCGGCATCTTGAACTGGAAAACGGCCCGACTATATCGGCGTTCGAGGTCGCTTAGAAAAGGACCTCATGGCTAACCAGGCGGGGTCATCGTGGCACGCTGACGAGGGTGAGGCCGCGCCCCGCGATATTGCTCAAAGGAGGATATCAATGCGAAGCGCATTCGATTTTGCACCACTGTTTCGGTCGACCGTTGGGTTCGATCGCATTCCGAGCCTGCTCGAGATGGCGTCCCGCGCCGACGAGAGTGTTCTCGCTTATCCGCCCTATAACATCGAGAAGATCACCGATGATGCTTATCGCATCACCATGGCGGTTGCCGGGTTCGATATCGACGATTTGGAAATCGAAACCCAGCACAATACCTTGGTCGTGAGCGGTAAGATCCCGGTCGATACTAGCAACCACGAATATTTATACCGCGGCATCGCCGGACGTGCGTTCAAGCGTACGTTCCAGCTTGCCGAGTACGTCGAGGTGCGCAGCGCTCATCTTGAGAACGGCATGCTGCATATCGAACTTTTGCGCAAAGTACCGGAGGAAATGAAACCCCGGCGGGTCGAAATCTCGACTTCGGGAACCGCGCAAATGGCCTCCAAGGCCAAGAAGTTCGTGGAAAGCGTCAAGAAGGCCGCTTAATCGCCGCCCATGAAATGTCGGGCCAAGCCCGACATTTCATGGCTTTCCTTTCCGCAACCTGCGTGAAGCAAGCCACCGGTGTTGCCTTCGCGTGCTGCGGTTAGGCGGAGGGTTGGGTGATGCAATCGAATAATCACTATGAACACAACCGACTTGATCACTTCGATCACGATCGCCCTGAATACAGCAAGACTGTTCTGATCAACGGCGGATTGGTTTTTGCGGCATGCGTTTTTCTGGCCTCTTTGGTTCCGCTGGAATTGGCGGCGGCGTTGCTGAGCAATTTGCTGTCAATCGGTGCGTACGGGTTTCTGCTGACGGCGGTTTGGCGCGACCATTCGATATCTGCCAACCATCTCATCTACTGGGATGTGGCGGCGTTCTTCCAAGCAATGAGCATCGCGCTTACTTGGCTCATCGACCCAGAAGCGGTTCGCTCGGTGGTCGCCGCCCACAATCAGATCGCCGGTCTCGCATTGGCTCCATAAACGAACCCGCGCTCAGCGAAGAGTTTTGGCATCGCGATCGGTCAGCGAAGCCCAGCGACGGTCAGAGGGTTGGACGACCCCTAGGGATCTTTGCCGCCCGGCATGAAGCCCAACTCTCGCTCGAGTTCGGCCATCACCTCGGCCTGATCGGAAAACGGTTCGCTGACGATCGGCCAGCGATTGACCAGCGGGCGCATGAAATCTTGCTGGTAGACGCTGCGCACCTCGTTTTCGAGCGGAAACACGATGGCGCCGCTCTCCGGATCGAAGATGCGGCTGAAGAAAAACACCTGCCCGCGGCCTTCGCCCTTCAGCGCGCCGGCCGCCGCGATCCGCTCGCGCACCTCGTTGTAGTGGGTGACGTGATAGGACAGATGGAAGTTATGGGTGTCGTGGTCCTCAAGCTCCCGCTCGATAAAGCGCACGGTTTGAAAGGGGCCGGCAGTGACGAGGGCGGCCGGCGCACCGTCGATCGCGCCGACTTCGACGACAGCGCGAAACACCTCGGCGTAAAATTTGGCAATCGCGTCGGCCGTGCTCGGCGGCACAAAGACATCGACATAGGCAATCCCCAAGGGTCGCAGAAACGGCAGCGTCCCGGCGGCGTGTAAGCGCAGGCGAACACCGAACGGACTGGTAATCTCAGCGGTCGTCTCGTCGAACGTGGCCGCATACTCAGTGCCGTCGAACCGGCC
>JBFKGW010000418.1:0-3210 GCA_041633145.1 Alphaproteobacteria bacterium | reverse complement strand
GGCGGCGCGGCGGATCGCCCGCCGGCAGCGTCAAGCAGCGGCGGCCTCGACCGGCGCCTGATCGGGCTGATCGTGGCCTACGGGTTATTCGGCTTCGGCTATGTGATCACCGCCACTTTCATCTCGACGATGGTGCGCACGACTCCCCAACTGCAGCCGATCGAACCGGTGGTCTGGCTGGTCGTCGGCCTCGCCGCCGTCCCTTCGATTGCGTTGTGGACCTGGCTCGGCCGCCTGTGGGGAAACGATCGCAGCTTTGCCCTGGCCTGTGTTGTCGAAGGCTTGGGCGTCGCGCTGAGCGTCCTGAGCACCAATGCGGTGGCGGTATTGGCCGGCGCGGCGCTGCTCGGCGGCACATTCATGGGGATCACGGCATTGGGCTTCATTTACGCGCGCGATCTGACACCGGGCGATCCGCGCCGCAGCCTCGCTCTAATGACCGCCTCCTTCGGGCTCGGTCAAATGATCGGCCCGACGTTCGCCGGCGTTACCTTTCGCTTCGGCGACAGTTTCCTGTTGCCCTCGCTGGTCGCGACGGCGGCGCTGCTGATCGCGGCTTATCTGGTATTGGACGTGCGGGCCTGGTCAAAAGCACCGACCGGACGTACTTGATAATCCGGCGCATTTTATCTTTCGTCGAATCGCGGTTTAAGTACGAATTTACCCTTCGAAGCTAGGCTACCGCCCGGCCGTACACCGCTTGTTGGGAACTGCGCAGATGCCCCATCGATTGCAGAAATTATGCACCGTTTTCTTCGCGCTATTGCTTGCGGGCATGGCGACGCTGGGGTCCGGTATGATGGCAGTGCCGGTTCAGGCAGCGGAAGACGATGATACCTACAGCCAGGAAACCATCATCCACGAAGCCTCAGAGTTCTTCGGCGAGACCACCGAAGGCTTGGCCAAAGTCGTCGAGCACGTCTTCAAGGATCTGGGTCGCCCCAACGGCTTTATCACCGGCGAGGAAATAAGTGGCGCCTTCGTCGTCGGCCTGCGCTATGGCGACGGCACCCTGCACCGTAAAACTGGCGAAACGCGCAAGGTCCACTGGCAGGGCCCGTCGGTCGGATTCGACGCCGGCGGCAACGCCTCGAAGGTGTTCGTGCTGGTCTACCACCTCGATGACAGCGAGCAGATTTACCAGCGCTACCCTGGCGTCGAGGGCACGTTTTATTTCGTCGCCGGCGTCGGCGTAAATTATCAGCAGACAGGCGACATTATTCTGGCGCCAATTCGCACCGGCGTGGGCCTGCGCGCCGGCGCCAATGTCGGCTATCTGCACTACACCAAGAAAAAATCATGGAATCCCTTCTAGCGCTCTATCGTCGCTCTAAGAATGCGCAACGGTTCGCTGGGCGGCCGCACGCAAGTTTGTGTGTCTGCGTGGCCGCGGCGCTGGCGCTCGCCGGCTGTGCGCCGACGGTGGCGTCCTTGGCCGCCGACAGCGTCTACACGGCGTCCGAAGAGCGCACCATGGACGACGTCATCGACGACAACGGCATCAAGCTCGAGCTGAACAAGCTGTTGCTGGACGAGCGCCTGGGGCTATTCAAGGATGTCGGCACGGTGGTCTATCGGCGCCACGTGTATCTCTTGGGCGATGTCGAAAAGGCCGAGGACAAGGCACGCGCCGGCGAAATCGCGCGCATCCCGGAGAAAGTCAGCGGCGTGACCAACGATATCCAGGTGACCACCGAAGGCGGCGTCGGCGCGCTGGTCGACGATATCTATATCGAGAAGGTCATTCAGGCCGACTACCTGTTCGATTCCGATATCGACTCGTCGAACTTCCGCGTCCGCTCGGTCAACGGCGTGGTCTATCTGATTGGCTTGGCCGAAAGCCAGACTGAGCTCGACAAGGCGGTGGCGATTGTCGACGCGCGCAATGACGTACGGCGGATCGTCAACTACGTGAAGGTCAAAGGCGGCGGTTAACCGGTCTATGTGCCGGCGCAGGCGCTATACCGTCGGCAGTTTGTGGTCGCCGAACTGCTCACGCAGCTTGGTCTTCAAAACCTTGCCGGTGGCGCCTAACGGGAGTTCGTCCACTAAGATCATGTCGTCGGGCAGCCACCACTTGGCGACTTTGTCGGACAGGTAAGCGTTGACCGCCGCGAGGTCGGGCTTTTTGTCCGGAGCCGGCACCACGATCAGCAGCGGCCGTTCGTCCCATTTGGGATGGGGCACGCCGATCACCGCGGCTTGCAAGACATCCGGGTGGCCCATCGCCTGATTTTCCAGGTCGATCGAGCTGATCCATTCGCCGCCCGACTTGATCACGTCCTTCGAGCGGTCGGTGATTTCCATGTAGCCGTCGGGATCGATGGTGCAAACATCGCCGGTGGCGAACCAGCCATCGTTGCCGTGCGCCTCGGAGCCATCGAGCTTGTAGTAGCCGCTGGTGATCCACGGCCCGCGCACCATCAGTTCGCCGTAGGCCTTGCCGTCGTGGGGCAATTCCTTGCCCTGCTCGTCGACGATTTTCATATCGACGCCGAAAACCGGGCGGCCCTGCTTAATCTGTATGCGTTCTCGCTCCGCTTTGTCGGCCACCGCTTTGCTCGGTTTGACAATACTTACCGTGCCGAGCGGGCTCATCTCGGTCATTCCCCAGGCATGCCGAACCTCGACGTCGAACTCGTCCTGGAATGCCTGGAGCATCGACTGCGGAATTGCCGAGCCGCCGATCACCGTGCGTCTTAACGTCGGAACCCGTGTATTGTGTTCGCGCCAGTGGTTGAGCAGGCTGAGCCAAACGGTCGGCACGCCGGCGGCGAAGGTCACGTCTTCCTCCACCATGAGATCGTGGAGGCTCTCACCGTCGAGTTTGGCGCCCGGGAATACAAGCTTTGCACCGGTCAGGGTAGCGCCATAGGGGATGCCCCAGGCGTTGACGTGGAACATCGGGACCACCGGCAAAACGACTTCGCGCTCGGCCAGATTTAACACGTCGGGTAACGCCGAGGCATAGGCGTGAATGACCGTCGAACGGTGACTGTACAGCGCGCCTTTGGGATTGCCAGTCGTGCCCGAGGTGTAACACAGCGACGACGCGGTATTTTCGTCGAACTCGGGCCACAAGAGATTGTCCGAGTGGCTATCGATTAGCTCTTCGTAGCAGATCAGGTTGGTAATCTTGGCGTCCGGCATGTGCGCCTTGTTGGTCATCACCACGACGCCCTTGAGCGCGGTCAGTTCATCGATGACCGC
>JBFKGW010000417.1:0-3223 GCA_041633145.1 Alphaproteobacteria bacterium | reverse complement strand
GTGCCCGGCAGCGCGGTGATGTCTTCGGCCACCGACAGGCGCACCTCTTTATTGTCGAGCCGCCCCACCAGTGCCCGGGTATCCTCGCAGGCGATCACCTGGCCATGGTTGATGATCGCCACCCGGTCGCACAGCTCCTCGGCTTCTTCGAGATAGTGGGTGGTCAGTACGACCGTCGTGCCGTTTTCGTTCAGTTCGCGCACGAACCCCCACAGCGATTGGCGCAGCTCGATATCGACTCCCGCGGTCGGCTCGTCGAGTACCAGTACCGGCGGGTTGTGGACCAGCGCCTTGGCTACCAGTAGGCGCCGGCGCATGCCCCCCGATAAATTGCGCGAGTAGGTTTCGGAGCGGTCGGCCAGGCCGACCCGCGCGAGGATCTCCTTGGTGCGCCGTTCGCCTGGCGGCACGCCGTAGAGACCGGCCTGCAGCTCCAGCAGCTCGCGCGGCGAGAAAAATGCGTCGAGATTAAGTTCCTGGGGTACCACGCCGATCGCCGCGCGCGCCGCACGCGGTTGGCGGTCGATGTCGATATCCCACACGCTTGCCGTGCCGCCGGTCTTGATGACCAGGCCGGCGAGAATGTTGATGAAGGTCGATTTGCCGGCGCCATTGGGGCCGAGTAGGCCGAAAATGCCGCCGCGCGGCACGTCGAGATCGATTGCCTTAAGGGCATGCACCGGCGCGCTGCCATTGCCCCGATAGACCTTATCAAGACCACGCGCGCTGATTGCCAGCGCTGGCAGGGTGGTGCTGGCGTGCTCTTGCGTGGCGGCAGGCTGGGCGCTGCTTTCGTTCATCTCGGCCTGGCGGTATTCCGGCAGTTGAGGCAAATCAGTTGTTCGCCTATGTATGGGGCCTTGCCGGGCGTGGCAACCGCAATCGCCGCGCCGGTGTGAAGATGTCGAGGAGCGCCGCGCCGATGGAACCGCCCGAAATTATCGAAGTCGACAGCCCAACCGTCGCTTGCGACGGCGGCGGTGGCGCGTTGGGGCATCCGCGGGTGTTCTTGAACATGGGCGACCAGGCGAAGATCGACTGCCCCTATTGCGGCCGCCAGTATGTGCTGAAAGCCGATGCCGCAGCGCCGGCGGCGCACTAACTACCGGTGGTTGGATCCTGACGCCGCCGGCCTTTCCCGCGCCGCTTGAGACGCAGCGCCTGATCCTGCAGCCGGTCGACCGCGCGCTGGCGCGCGCCTTGATTAGCGACCGCAAACGCGCCAGTGAGCTCGCCGCGGGTTTGTTGCACCGCGACTTTCCCGACGCTGATCTAGGCGCCAAGCTGCCGGCGTTCGCCCAACGCCTCGACGACGCCGCCAACCCGGCGCTCGGCGCCACCGCGCCGCCCGATACCGGCGGCTGGGGCCTCTGGCTATTCGTCTACAAGCCCGAACGTCTGGTGGTCGGCGCCGCCTCGTTCAACGGTCCGCCGAACGCTGACGGTGCGGTCGAGCTGGGCTATCAGGTAGTGCCGGCGCATCGCCGGCGCGGGCTTGCCGTCGAGGGCTGCACCGCCTTGATCGATTGGGCTTTCACCGATTCACGGACGCTCGCTATCGTCGCCGATTGCGCGGCTGACAACGCCGCGTCGGTGCGTACGTTGGAAAAACTCGGGTTCGCAATGGTCGGTGCGCGCGGCGACCGGCTCGACTGGCAGCTCCCGCGCGCCGATTGGTCGGGCCTGCTATAATTAGCTCCGACCGCGCGCGAAGACGCGGCCCGGCGATGCTGTAAGTCAGGGAGAGCGAAGATCATGACCGACGATTTGTCGTATGTGCTGTACGGCCACCCGCGTTCGGGCAACGCGTATAAAACGGCGCTGATGCTGGCGCTGACCGGTACGCCCTACGAGTTCGAAGCTGTCGATTTGATGGGCGGTGGTAACCTGGAACCGTACTATCTGGCAATCAATCCGCTCGGCAAGGTGCCGGTGCTGCGCCACGGCGAGTTGGTGTTGCGGCAGAGCCACGACACCTTGCGCTATCTGGCCGAGCAGACCGGCAAGTTCGGCCCCGATGATTGGACGGAAGAGGCGCGCATCGGCGACTGGATCGGTTTTTCGGTCGATTTCCTCGGCTATGGCCTGGCGCGGTTGCGCTTCGAGCTGTTGTTCGGCGCCGGTCCCGGCCCGGTGTTCGATTACTTCAAAAAAACTGCCGATCGCGGCCTCGGCATCATCGAGCCGCATCTGGCGGCCAATGAGTGGCTGGCCTGCGATCGCCCGACGATCGCCGATATCGCGGTCTTTCCGGTGATGAGCTATCTCGCCGACGCGGGCTACGATGTCGCCGAATTTCCCGCTGTCGCCGCCTGGCAACAGCGTTTTCAGGCGCTGCCCGGTTTCGCCTGGCAGATCGACTTGATGCCGATCGACAACTGGCCGCCGGCATGAGCGCATTTCCCGACTTCGCCACACCGATCGAGATCATCGGCCAGAAACAGTCGCTCACCACCCACAAGGTGGCGTTGATGCTGGTGATGACTGAAACGCCGTTTTCGTTCCGCTCGATCGATGTGTTGGGTGGCGACCACAAAACCGGCGACTACGAGGCGCTCAACCCGTTCGGCCGTATCCCGACCTTTCTCCAGGGCGATCTGGTGCTGCGGCAAAGCGCGGTTATCCTGCGCTATCTGGCGCGGCGCACCGGAAAATTCGGCTACGACAGCGAGTCGGAAGAATACGAAATCGAGAATTGGTTCGGCTTCGCCTACGACTATTTCTCCTTCGGCCTGGCGCGAATTCGCTTCATCAACCGCTTCATGGGTGGCGAGCCGCAGCATTTGAAGGATTTCTTCCGGCCCAACACGCTGCGCGGCATGGATCTGATCGAGCGTCATTTGGCCGATCACCAGTGGCTGGCGCTGGGGCGGCCGACCCTCGCCGAATTTGTCTGCCACCCGATGGTTTCGGTGTGGCGCGATGCCGAACTCGATATCGCCGATTATCCGGCGACGGCGGCCTGGCTGGAACGTTTTCAAGCGCTGCCCGGCTGGACCGAACCGGAAGCGATGCTGGCGGAAATGGGCGAATAACCCTCTTCCCCGGGGAGAGGGTGGCGAGCGATTGCGAACCGGGTGAGGGGCTGAGGCTGGACCGTCACGCCAGTGGCGTGGCGTAAGCCAGCCGAAGAAATTTGTTTTGATGTTTAATAACTGGAAAATCTGTGGAGCAACTTTCGCCGCGCTCTTGCGCGACGGTTTGCTCCACAGCCCTTCACCCC
>JBFKGW010000416.1:0-3225 GCA_041633145.1 Alphaproteobacteria bacterium | reverse complement strand
GATCCAGCGCAAGGTCTTACGCGAGCGGGAGGTGGCGAAACAAACGCAATGACGATTTTCACTATCGGTTTTACAAAGACTTCGGCGGCGAAATTCTTCGGCCGCTTGAAGGAGGCTGGGGTGACCAGCGTGGTCGATGTGCGCCTTAACAACACCTCCCAGCTGGCCGGCTTCGCCAAGGCAGCGGACCTGGAATATTTCCTCGCCGAGATCGGCGGCATCGCTTACCGGCCGGAACCGCTGCTGGCGCCAACGCAAGCCATTATCGACGGCTGGCGCAAGCAAAAGCGCCCGTGGGAGGAGTTCGAGGCCCGCTTCAAGGGGCTCATGGCCGAGCGCCAGATCGAAACCCACCTGACACCCGAGGTGCTCGAGGGCGCCTGCCTGCTCTGCAGCGAGAACAAACCGCACCACTGCCACCGGCGGCTGGTGCTCGAGTACCTCGCAGAGCAATGGCGCACGCCGCTCGACGTTCGGCATTTGTAGGGCGGGATGCTATTTGCTTGAAGCATCGGTGTGGCGGTTGTCGGAGACTTTAGAGCGCCGGGTGCGTGCCGCCATCGAGCCGTTCCCCATCGTCATGCTCGGGCTTGACCCGAGCATCCATGACCCGTGCCGGGCTCAGGTCTGTGTGCTCATCCCCGGCACAGCCCGTGCGATGGAAAAATGGATACTCGCGTCGCAGCGCAAGTATGACGGTTGATGTGGGCGTCGGCGCAGCGACCGCCATTGCCAGCTTCAGCGATCGCGATCCGCCCTTAACTCATCCCGGCCTGGGCCGCGCGTGGGCCGCGTCCGCTACTTCTTGTATTCGATCTCGAAGCCCGAGACGGTGACGTCGCCGGTGTTGATCGCGTTGTGCTCGACCGGCGCCGTATAGGCCGAGGCGCCGCCCGGCTTGTAGGTGAACACCGCGCTGGTACCGTCGGCGAAATGCGAGGTCAGTTCGCCTGCCGACTGGTGCATCACCACATAGTCGTACTCATGGATGTGCCAGCCGGTCTGCTGGCCCGGCTCGAGGATGTATTGGGTGATGCGGGTCTTGTCGTCTTCGAACACCAGGATCGGCTCGGCGCAGGTGCGGCCGCCGGTGAGGTCTTCGGTCGGATCTTTCAGTTGCGTCGACATGTGTTCCCACCCCTTTCGCGGCGCTTGTTGATGCGATGGGCCATCTTCGGTAATCGGCGGCCGGCGATCAAGGGCGTCGGCGGCTAAAGCCGCGCCAGGCATTCGATCAGCAGATCGTAGAAGCCGTCGGCGTCGGCATCGCGCATCCACAAGGTGTTGGTCGGCCGGCCGGTGACGCCCCACATGTCGACCACCGTCATGCCCAGGGTGAGCTCGGACGCGGTCTCCACTTCGACATTGACCTGCCCGCCGCGGAACAGCTCGGGCTTGATCAGCCAGGCGAGCGGGCACGGATCGTGCAAGGCGCCGCCGGGCGCGCCGTAGTTTTCGCTGACCGACTTGTCGTAGAACGACAGCATGGCGGCAACCGCCTCGGCGACGGGCGTGCCGATGGCGCGGATGCGTCCGAGCCGCGCCGGCGTTGTGATCACCTGCTGGGTCAAGTCAAGGCCGAAGGCGACGATCGGCCGGCCGCAGGCGAAGACGATCTTGGCCGCGTCGGGGTCGGAGAGGATGTTGAATTCGGCGACCGGCGATACCGTGCCGGCAACGTTATAAGCGCCGCCCATCAGGACGATCTGCGCGATCTTTTCGGCGATGTCGGGCGCCTGGGTGAGCGCCGTCGCGATATTGGTCAGCGGACCGGTCGGCACCAGGGTGATGACGCCGTCGCCAGCGGCGCGGCAGGTCGCGACGATGAAATCGACCGCGTGCCCCTCAGCCAGCGGCTGCTTTGGCTCATGGATCGGACAGCCGTCGATACCGGTCTTGCCGTGCGCCGCCTCGCCGGTGATCGGCTCGCGCACCAGCGGCCGCTCGCAGCCGGCGTAGACGGGAACGTCGCTGCGTCCCGCCAGCTCGAGGATCAGCCGCGCGTTGCGCTGGGTCAGCGCGAGGGGCACGTTGCCGGCGACGGTGGTGACACCCACAATATCGAGCTCCAGCGCCGCACAGGCGAGCAGCAGCATCACCGCGTCGTCCTGTCCCGGGTCGCAATCGATGATCACCGGCCGCGCCATGGCCCTCCCTCCGCAATCCGGGCTATTATAGCCCCGCAAGGAAAGGAGCGCCCATGAGCGTTCAAGCTGAAGTCACCGAAACCGTCCTACCCGCCCCGCCCGATGCGATCCCGGTCATTGATATCGGGCCTTACTTGGCCGGCGCGCCCGGCGCCGTCGGCCAGGTCGCCGACGAGATTCATCGCGCCTGCACTGAAATCGGTTTCTTCTTCATCGTCAACCACGGCATGGACGAGGGTGTTGTCGAACATGCGTTCGACGCCTCGCGGCGCTTTTTCGCGCTGCCGATGGAAGAGAAGCTGAAAGTGCGGATGAACCGCCACCAGTGCGGCTTCATGCCGCCTAACGTGGCGGTGCACTCCGACACCTTTGAGACGCGGCAGGATGCGCTGCGCGCGCAGCTCAGCGAAGCCTTCAAGTTCACCTTCGACCTCGGCCCCGACGATCCCGATTACGGCAAGAACCGGCGCTTCCGTGGCCACAACAAATGGCCCGATCCCGCCGCCGCGCCGGGAATGCACGAGGCCTTTATGGCGTTTCATGTCGCCTTCGAAGCGCTCGGCCGCAAGCTGCTGCCACCGCTATCGGTGTCGCTCGGCATGCCGGCCGATTACTTCGACCCCTACTTCGAGCGCTCGAGCTCGATGACGCGGATCGCCTACTACCCGCCGATCAGCCCCGAGATCGACCCGATCACCCTGCCCGGCCACCGCGACATCTCGTTTCTCTCGATGATCCCGCCGGCGACGCGGCCGGGTCTGGAGATCCAGCTGCCGTCCGGCCAGTGGGTCGAGCAACCGGTGATTCCCGAGGCCGTCCTGGTAAATACCGGCAACACCCTGGTGCGCTGGATCAACGACGCCTATATCGCCACGCCGCACCGGGTGCGCGCCGACGCCGGCGAAGCGCGCTACTCGAACATTTTTTTCCTCTATCCGAACGTCGACGCGATGATGGAATGCGTGCCGAGCTGCCAGGGTCCAGACAATCCCGCGAAGTACCCGCCGATCACCTTCGGCGACTTCCACGCCGAATACGCGGCGCGCAACTTCGGCTATGCCGAGGACTGGGACTGACT
>JBFKGW010000415.1:0-3272 GCA_041633145.1 Alphaproteobacteria bacterium | reverse complement strand
GGCCGCGCAGCGGTGGTCTCATCCGCTGCCGGCCGCAGCAAGTCCTGGACCGCCGACAAAGCGGTGCCGTCATCGCCGCCGTCGCTTCCCACGTCGAGCCAGGCGTCGAAGTCAGCCGGCTCAAGAATGACCGGCATGCGGGCGTGAATCGGCGCGAGCGAGTCGTTCGCCTCGGTGGTAATAATCGTGCACGTCTGCAGCTCGTCGCCGGCCGGCGACGTCCAGCTCTCCCACAGGCCGGCAAATGAGAGCAGGCCGCCATCGGCGGCGGCGATCCAGAACGGTTGCTTGGGGCCGCCAGACTGCTTCTGCCACTCGTAAAACCCGCTCGCCGGGATCAGGCAGCGGCGGCGGCGAAAGGCAGCGCGAAAGGCCGGTTTGTCGGCCACCGTCTCGGCCCGCGCGTTGATCATCTTGGCGCCGAGCGAGACTTCTTTCGACCACGACGGCACCAGCCCCCATTGCAAGAAACCGGCAGTATTACCACCGGCCTCGCGGGACGCTCTGACCACGACAATGGGCTGCGATGGCGCGATGTTGAAGCGGGGCGCGAAGTTCAGCGGCGGTGAAATAAGCGAGTACGACTCGAACATCTCCTCCCAGGTATGCAGCAATCCGAAACGTCCGCACATGGGCGTACTATAGCGTGAAATTAACCTGAATCAGCACAAAATATTGCGGTCGGCCCGATACAGAATACAAAATAAAGAAATTTTGCTGCCGATTGTGGCAAATCCGCTGCAGCGGCGCGCAACATCTTGGCTTGCAACGGGAATTACCCCCGAGTCGATTGACGAAAAAACGTAATTTGGTAAAATGTTCTCGTATTGTTCACGGTGACAACAGGTCAAGATTTAGTGTTACACTTATCGCTCGCGACTACATGTTGTGGAAGTTTCCCGGCTATCCCCGGGAATTTACCCACACCATGTGGACGACCTGGTTTCTGGTTCAAAGGGGGCATTACGTATGGATGGGTCTGCGGTCATTTCGGCGAGCAAAGACACTGTGGATAAGGTGTTTGTAGAAGAAGACGCGTCGGCGTTATCACACGATGATACCGCTATTAACAGGACCGAAAATGGACAAGCGGAGCTAAACGGCGAGTCGGCCGCCGACGCGCCGCCTGTGGAAAATGATCTGGTCGGCAATGACGCCGACACCGCGAATGTCTATCAGACAGAGCGCGTGCGCATCGTCATCGACCCGTCGCGCGACGCCAAATTGACGGCATTCGGCAAGGGCACGCTGGAAGACCGCTACCTGCTGCCGGAAGAAGCCGGCGCGCCGCAGAAGCTGTTCGCCCGAGTCGCGGCCCACTATGGCGACGACTCGGCGCACGCTCAGCGTATCTACGACTATATTTCGAAACTGTGGTTCATGCCGGCAACGCCGGTGTTGTCGAACGGCGGCACCAATCGGGGCCTGCCGATCTCGTGTTTCTTGAACGAAGCCTCCGATTCGCTCGAGGGCATCGTCGATCTGTGGAACGAGAATGTCTGGCTCGCTGCGCGCGGCGGCGGCATCGGCAGCTATTGGGGCAATTTGCGCTCGATCGGCGAACAGGTCGGCCGCAACGGCAAGACCTCGGGCGTGGTGCCGTTCATCCGTGTCATGGACTCGCTGACCCTGGCGATCAGCCAAGGCTCGCTCAGGCGCGGCTCGGCGGCGGTCTACCTGCCGGTGAGCCATCCCGAGATCGAGGAATTCATCGAGCTGCGTCGGCCGACCGGCGGCGACCCGAATCGCAAGGCGCTCAACCTGCACCACGGCGTGCTGATTTCCGACGATTTCATGCGCGCGGTCGAGAACGACGAGGACTGGGCGCTGATCAGCCCCAAGGACAACGCGCCGATCTCGAAAATATCGGCGCGCTCGCTGTGGATCCGCATTTTGACCGCGCGCGTCGAAACCGGCGAGCCCTACATCGTCTATTCCGACACGGTGAATAAGCGCATTCCCGAGCACCACAAGCTGGCCGGCCTGACGGTTAAAACCTCGAACCTGTGCTCCGAGATCACCCTGCCGACCGGCACGGACCATCTCGGCGAGGAACGCACCGCGGTGTGCTGCCTGTCGTCGCTCAATCTGGAGACCTTCCCGGAATGGAAGGACCACCCGACCTTCATCGAGGATGTCATGCGCTTCCTCGACAACGTGTTGCAGGATTTCATCGACAACGCTGCCGACTCGTTCCAGCGGGCGACCTACGCGGCGATGCGCGAGCGCTCGGTCGGCCTCGGCGTGATGGGTTTCCACTCGTTCCTGCAGGACCAGATGGTGCCGTTCGAATCGGCGACCGCCAAAGCGTGGAACAACAAGATGTTCCGCCACATCAAGGCGGGCGTCGATGCCGCCTCGGTGGCGCTCGCCGAAGAGCGCGGCGCCTGCCCCGATGCCGCCGATTACGGCATCATGGAGCGCTTTTCGAACAAGACCGCGATTGCGCCGACCGCCTCGATTTCGATTATCTGCGGCGGCTCGTCGCCCGGTATCGAGCCGATCGCCGCCAACAGCTTCACCCATAAGACCCTGTCGGGCTCGTTCAACGTGCGCTCGAAAGCGCTGACCCACCTGCTCGAAGAAAAAGGCAAGAACACCGAAGAGGTGTGGTCGTCGATCACCACTAATGAGGGCTCGGTGCAGCACCTTGATTTTCTCTCCGACGACGAGAAGGCGGTGTTCAAGACGGCGTTCGAGATCGACCAGCGCTGGGTGATCGACCTGGCCGCCGACCGCGCCGACCAGATCTGCCAGTCGCAGTCGCTCAACGTGTTCCTGCCGGCCGACGTGCACAAGCGCGATCTGCACCAGATCCATTTCCAGGCGTGGAAGCGCGGCGTGAAGAGCCTCTACTACTGCCGCTCGAAGTCGCTGCAGCGCTCGGAAAGCGTCGCCGCGCTATCGCCCATGGTGGACGTCACCGGCGACGAGGAGGCCGACCGCGCCGCCGCCAGCCGCAACGATTACGAGGAATGCCTGGCTTGTCAGTAACAGGGCCTGTCAGTGATCGGGCCTTAAGGATTTAGACGATGTCATTGTTGGAAGAACGCGTTCAGTACAAGCCCTTCAAATACCCGTGGGCCTATGACGCCTGGCTGCAGCAGCAGCGCGTCCACTGGCTGCCCGAAGAGGTGCCGCTGGCCGACGACGTCAAGGACTGGCACCGCACCCTGACGGCGGGCGAGCGCAATCTGTTGACCCACATCTTCCGCTTCTTCACCCAGTCGGATGTGGAAGTGAACAACTGCTACATGAAGCACTATTCGCAG
>JBFKGW010000414.1:0-3274 GCA_041633145.1 Alphaproteobacteria bacterium | reverse complement strand
GGTGGCAGCGACGTTGCTCACCAACAACGCAGCAAATAGCAGCGCGGCAAAGGCCGCGAGGACCAAAGCGGTGCGGATGGGGCGGACCCAATTCATGCGGCTAGCGAAGCTTGGCAATCATTATCGAGACGATAGCCAAGCAGGCCGTGCCGGCGCTTGATTTAACTCAAGCATATCCTCCGATTTTGCGGCCCAGCCGGCCCTCAGCTATGGACGTCTATCCAGGAGATGATCTCGGGCCAAATCTGCGCAAAGGCAGTGCGCCCGACAAGCACACCGAGATGCTGCAGGACCACACCGGCTTCTCCCGGATAGTCAATCAGGCGCGTGTCCGCCTCCGGTATCGCGTCCAGGAAGGGAGCCACCGAGGCCGGCGGTGCGACCTCATCGATTGCGTTCGCGACGGCGAGAGTGGGAAGTCGGATACAGGAGGGCCCGACCGTGCGTCCTCCGATCGCCAGCGTTTCCTGGCACAGCCGGTTCTCCCGATAAAATCTTTGCAGGATTTCGTGGACCAACTTTCCCGACAGCGGAACCTCGTCGAGGGCCCAATGCTCCACCCGCGGACGAATCTCCAAGGCGCGAGGATCGGCGGCACTCAGCGCCGCGTCCCAAAGCCGCGACCAGACAAAGGTTGTCGGCGACGCCATGGCGCTGACCTGGGACAACAGCGATCCCGGAACGATCCCGGTTTGCGGCAGGGCCGACAGCGGCAGCGCGGCCAGGGCATCGCTAAAGGCACTTACCCCGCGAGGTAGGCAAAGCGGCGCGCTAAGAAGCAGAAGTCCCGAGAGGCGTTCTGAATGCAGCGTCGCGAAGATCGCCGCCAACGTGGCCCCGAGCGAGTGGCCCATTAGAAATGGTTTAACGGCGCCAACCTCTTTCAAGACGGCGGCAAGGGCCTCAGAAATGGCCTCGTCGGCGTATTCGGCCAAGCCGCAAGCGGCCGTTTGGTCGCAGGCTGGTTTCCATTCAAGCAGGTAAACGCGCAAGCGGTGCCGCAAACAATACCGCACGGCACTGACCGACGGTGCCAGGTCCCATATGTACGCACGCTTAATCGGCGCCGCCACGATGAGAAGAACCGGCCCCGCATCAGGACCGGCATAACGACGCAACCGCCAGAGTGCGCCCGACGCGACGATGCGGTGCCGGTGCTCTGATGGCCCAAAGCCAAGTGCTTTGAGGCCTTGCCCTTGCGCCTTTCGCAGCTCGTCGACCGAGGAAAAAAGGGAGCTAGACACCTGTTTAGAAAGAGGGATCACCCTATCGATCTCCGCTGACGCGACCGCCCGGCCACGCCGATTGTAAAAGCTTTTCTGCGGTGCGTGGCGATCGCGCAAGTTCCATTCGCGGATAAGGGGCCAAATTCAGCGGGCTAGCGAAGCTTGGCAATCATTAGCGAGACGATAGCCAAGCCGCGCCTGCCCGAGCTTGATTTAACTCAAGCATTTGTGCCCCTGCGCGACGACACGCGCTGACCAGCCGCGGGCCATGTCGCATACATCGTCGCGCGGGTTTCTGCTTTCAGCGGCAAACCAGTCGTAATTGATGGCATCCGCTTAGGCCGCTTTTAGCCGAGGCTGGACATCGACTAAGGACCGCTCGTTAATTATGTTTGGTAAGCAATGCTCCCGTACGGTAGCGATGCGATAAGGCGAAAACGGCCTTCGATCGATTTTTTATCCCACAATAACGCGATAAAGAGCCGCGTTATCGCCGCTAACAACCAGTCGCGATAGATATGGAACGTGAATTAGAACAAGCTGTTGATCAGGCAGTTCAAGAAGCGGTCAGTGGTCAATTGTTTATTCAGGGCGGTATAACAACAATTATTGTTGTCGCTGCGATATTTCTACTTCGTTACTTTTTAACAAAATTTGTAAAAGGCCGGGTCGAGATTTACGACGAGGATCAGCGGCGCTGGCTCAATCGCATCAATAACGGCACCGTCTTACTGATTTTAGTTTTGTTGGTTTTTATCTGGGCGCCACAAATTCAGACGTTTGCGCTTTCCCTTACAGCTGTCGCGGTCGCTGTCGTTCTGACGATCAAAGAACTGTTGATGTGTCTGACAGGTGGATTTTTGCGCGCCACTTCCAAACCCTTCGAGATAGGCGACTGGATCACGGTCGATGGCATGACCGGAGAGGTGATGCAGATCACGGCGCTGACAACTACCATCGAAGAAATCGATACCGCCCACCGCAGCTACCAATTTACTGGCCGGACAATCCAGATCCCAAACAGCCGCTTTTTGACCAGCAATGCCGAGAATGCGAATTTTATCAAGAGCTATGTCTATCAGGACATACCGATCACAGTGCAATACGGAGATCTTGATCCGACCTTATTGATGAACGAGCTGCAAACGATCGCCGAAACATACTTCGCGCCCCACCGCGAAGAGGCCGTTCGCTTTAACAAGAAAGTCGAGAAAAAGGTCGCCCTGGATTTCGAAGATCCCGAGCCCCGGTTCTTCCTACGAACTAGAGACGACGGTCACAATATTTTCACTGTTCGCATGTTTTTACCAACGAAGAAAACTGCCGAAATCAGCACTAATGTGACAAGAGACTTTTTGAAGTTTGTATACGATTTGCGGAACCAAAAAGAAAAAGGCGCCTAGCCTCTGAGCCTCCAATCAGCATGAGAGCTAACGACGGCAGGAATGGGTCAAACGCCGTCATTACCAACGATGGCGGATCAAGTCGGCTTTCGGGCGCAAACCAGACGTAATTGACAGTACTCGTTCAGGGCAATTCGGCGCGGTCAGCGGTCATTCCAAAACACCCTGTAGATGCCCGCCGACGGTAACCAGCACAGGTAGCGCCGATAAGCGGACGGAAGCTACTTCGCCGCCGCCACGACGACGATTTCAACCAGATCGTCGCCGGCCAGCTCGGCGCCCACGCAGGCCCGCTGCGGCCAATTCTCCGCGCCGCCGATCCAGTCGCACCAGACCGCGTCCATTTCGGCTTTCGTCGCCATGTCGCGCAGATAGACGGTCGCCTGCAGCAGGCGGGTTTTGTCGCTGTTGACGGCGGCGAGGTTGCGGTCAAGGGCGGCCAGGGCCGCCCTCGTTTGTTCGGCGACCGAGGACGAGCTGCTGCCGGCGGTTGCCACGGCATAGACAATGCCGTTGTAGTGCACAGCAGGCGAGCGGCCCTTGGCGGCGCCGGTGATGCGATCGATGGTCACGGAAGATCTCCTCATCTCGCGGGTTTGTTTTCGCAAGTACAACAAATGACATCATCAGATTATCGGACATCGG
>JBFKGW010000413.1:0-3287 GCA_041633145.1 Alphaproteobacteria bacterium | reverse complement strand
TCCGAGAGGGACACACGCGGACGTCACGTCCAAGATTATGGAGGTTGGATTAAAATGAAGAAAGCTCTTCTAGCAAGTACCGCCATCGTTGGCGCTGCCTTGCTGAGTGCGCCGGCGCAGGCCGGAACGGTGGGCTCGGGTGACAACCTGGAAGTCCGCCTGAGCGGTTTCATGTGGTTCCAAGGCCACTGGCTCGATGAGGACAGTTCGGCGGGCTTCGGTCGCGGATACGACTTCGACATCCCGGAAACCGAAGTACACCTCAACGCGCGCAACACCGCCGATAACGGCATCACCTACGGCGTGTCGATCGAATTGGAAGTCAACACCGACGCCACCAACAACGGTGACGAAGTGTGGGCGTTCCTCGACGGCGATTTCGGCCGCGTTGAAATGGGCGACCAGGACGACGCCACCAACCGTATGCTGGTCGGCGCGTTCCAGGCTCACCAGGGCATCTGCGGTCCGTTCGGCGGCTTGGGTTGTATCCTTCCGGTGTTCCACTCTGCTTTGGGCGACAATTTCATCGCTCGAACCGACTGGCAGGTGGGCACGTCCTCTGACGACACCAAAGTCATCTACTTCTCGCCGCGCTTCTCCGGTTTCCAGATCGGCGCGTCGTTCACTCCGGACAGTGGCGGCAGCGGCGCCAGCTTTGGCGAAGTCGACAACAACGGCAGCTACGAGAGTATGATCGGCCTCGGCATCAACTTCACCGAAAAGTTCGGTGACTTTGGCGTTTCGGTTTCCGGTTTGTACGAAACCGCCGATGTCGAAAATATTTCGGGCTCACCGACCACCGCCAAGCAAGAAGACCTCGAGGTCTACTACATCGGTGCTAAGGTCGATTATGCCGGCTTCACCGTCGGCGCCAACTACACCGACGCCGGCGATAGCTCCTTTCTCGTAAGCGAGGCCAACGCCGGCGCTGGTGACGCCAAATTGTATCAGGTTGCTGTTGGCTACAAGCAGGGGCCGTGGGGCGTCAGCGCCTGGTACTCGAACGGTGAGCAAGATAACACTGGCACCACCGAAGATGAGACCGAACGCTGGGGTATCGGTGGCCGTTATGCGATCGCGCCAGGTTGGCAGATTCGCGCCGACTATAGCGCCAACGACGTGAAAATCGCCGATGTAAGCAACGATTCTCAGGCGTTTATCCTGACCAACATGATTAACTTCTAAGACCTCGCGTATTAGAAGTAAAAATACGGGCGGCGGATTTTCCGCCGCCCTATTTTTTTGTGTTGAATTCTCTGCTATTAGACCAAAACTGAAGGTCCCCGAGGACTAAGGCATCAACGCCGGCTATAGAAATGAAGGTAAATCGAAGCCCTATCATTGTCGCCGCTCTAATGGCAGCCGCCCTGCTGACGGGTTGCGGGGCTGGCGAGCGCCCCGATGGCTTGAGCGAGGAAGACAGGATAAAACGGGGTGAGGGCAAACTGTTCGGCGACATTGTCTTGGTGGGGCCGGACCGGGATGAGGAAGATGCCAGCCGCGGCGGTATCGGCGTCAACGGTTTCTTGTGGCGAGCCTCGCTCGACACGCTTTCCTTCTTGCCGCTAGCGTCTGCCGACCCGTTTGGCGGGGTGATCATCACCGACTGGTATTCGCCGCCGGAGAGCCCGAACGAACGATTCAAGGTCACAACCTACATTCTCGGTCGCCAATTGCGCTCCGACGGGGTTCGTGTGGCGGTGTTCCGGCAAGAGCTGGCCGACGGCCGAGGCTGGGTCGATTCGCAGGTCGAGAGCGAAACCGCGCCCAAGCTCGAAGGCGCTATTTTGAGCCGCGCTCGCGAGCTTCGTATCTCGTCTGCTGCACAATAGACCTTCGGCCAGCCTGCGCGTTTCCGAATGTCTGGCTGCCATCATTGTGTACTGCTCATCTTCGCGCACCGCGGTGATCGATTGATGTGCGCCGATCAATTTAGTCGTTATGTCCCGGTATAATTTTCGCGAAACAGAGGCGAAGTGGCAGCGCGCCTGGACCGAGGCCGACGCCTTTGCGGCCGCCGACGACCCCGATAGGCCGAAATATTACGTGCTCGAGATGTTTCCCTACCCGTCGGGCCGCATCCATATGGGTCATTTGCGTTGTTACACCCTGGGCGATGTGGTCGCCCGCTATAAGCGCGCGCGCGGGTTCAACGTACTGCACCCGATGGGCTGGGACGCGTTCGGCCTGCCGGCGGAAAATGCGGCGATGGAAAAGGGTGTGCACCCGGCCGATTGGACTTACGAAAACATCGCCGCGATGCGCACCCAGCTCAAGGCGATGGGCCTGTCGATCGACTGGACGCGCGAACTGGCAACCTGCGATCCCGAGTATTACCGCCACGAACAGGCGATGTTCCTCGACTTCATGGAGCAAGACCTAGTGTACCGTCAGGAAGGTTGGGTGAACTGGGACCCGGTTGACCAAACCGTGCTGGCCAACGAACAGGTGATCGATGGCAAGGGTTGGCGCTCGGGCGCGCCGATCGAACGCCGCCGGCTGGCCCAATGGTTCTGCCGCATTACCGAATTCAGCGAAGATTTGCTGGCCAGTCTGGCGCGGCTCGAACGGTGGCCGGCCAAGGTCCGCACCATGCAGGAGAATTGGATCGGCCGCTCGGAAGGCGCCTATATGGATTTCCGCTTTGCCGATAACACTGGCCGCGAGCCGTTGCGCGTCTATACGACCCGGCCCGATACGATTTTTGGCGCCAGTTTCTGCGCCATCGCAGCCGATCACCCGTTGACCGAGGAGATTGCCAAGAAAAACCCGGCGATCGCCAGTTTCGTTGAGGAATGTCGCCAGCTAGGCACCAGCGAAGAGGCCATCCAGACCGCGGAAAAAAGTGGCGTCGATACCGGCCTGCGGGTGGCCCACCCGTTCGCGGATGAAACCTTGCCGGTCTACGTCGCCAACTTCGTGCTGATGGGTTACGGCACGGGCGCTATCTTCGGGTGTCCGGCGCACGACCAGCGAGATTTAGACTTCGCGCGCGCCTACCAATTGCCGGTACGGCCCGTGGTGATACCCAACGATGCCGACCCGGCGAGCTATGCCATCGGCGACGAAGCCTATGTTGGCGATGGCACGCTGGCAAATTCGCAGTTTCTCGATGGCCAAGGCGTCGAGCAAGCCAAGCGCACGGCGATCGAGCGCCTGGAGGCCGGCAACTGCGGCGAAGGTACGGTGAATTATCGGCTGCGCGATTGGCTGGTTTCGCGCCAGCGCTATTGGGGCTGCCCGATCCCGGTCATCCATTGCGGCGACTGCGGCGTGGTGCGGGTGCC
>JBFKGW010000412.1:0-3294 GCA_041633145.1 Alphaproteobacteria bacterium | reverse complement strand
GGTCGTGGTCGGCGACGGTCCCCAATTGAGCAATCTAAAGGCTCGCTATCCCGAGGTCGGGTTTACCGGCGCCAAATTCGGCGAAGAACTTGCCTGCCACTTCGCCGCCGCCGATGCGTTCGTATTCCCCAGCCGCACCGATACCTTCGGCCTGGTAATGCTGGAAGCGTTGGCGAGCGGTGTTCCCGTCGCCGCCTACCCGGTACCCGGGCCGCTCGACGTGATCGGCGATGCGGCGGTCGGTTGTTTGGACGACTCTTTGGCCGACGCGGCGCGCACGGCGCTCACGCGCGACCGGACGGCGTGCCGCGCCTTTGCGCTGAATTATTCGTGGGAGCGCTGCGCCGAACTGTTTTTGTCCCATCTAGCGCCATTGCCCGCCTAACCGGACGGCCACGCGTCGGTTGATCTGGATTAAGGTCGCCCGCCCGGCGAGTTATTATGCAAGAGAGAGCAAGAGCAACGTCATGACCGGCGGCGCCGGTCAGGGATATCGACATGGACCCGGCGACCAGCCCGCTGCTGATCGATCTTTATCAGCTCAACATGATCCAGGCCTACCTGGACCGTGGCCAGGCCGATACGGCGGTGTTCGAGTTCTTCGTCCGCAAGCTGCCTGCCGAGCGTAACTTTCTGGTCGCGGCCGGCCTCGAAACCGCCGTGGAGTTCCTTGAAAATCTGCGCTTTTCGCCCGAGGAAATCGACTGGTTGGCGGCGAGCGGCCGCTTTCGCCCCGACCTGCTCGACTATCTCGCCGCCTTCCGCTTCAGCGGCGACGTGCACGCCATGCCCGAAGGCACGGTGTTTTTTGCCGACGAGCCGATCCTGCGGGTGACGGCGCCGCTGCCGGAAGCGCAGATGGTCGAGACGCGGCTGATCAACATCCTCCATTTCCAGACCGTGATCGCCAGCAAGGCCGCCCGCATGGTGCTGGCGGCCCCCGGCAAGCGGCTGGTCGACTTCGGTCTGCGCCGCGCCCACGGCGCCGAGGCCGGCCTGTTGGCGGCGCGCGCCAGCTACATCGCCGGCTTCGCCGGCACCGCCACCATGCTGGCGGAAAACCTGTTCGGTATCCCGATTTTCGGCACAATGGCGCACTCGTTCGTCCAGGTGCACGACGACGAGAGCGAGGCGTTCGAGAATTTCGCCCGCGCCCGGCCGGAAAACCCGATCCTCTTGATCGACACCTACGATACTGAAGCCGGGGCAGCGAAGGTCGTCGAACTGGCGCCGAAACTCGCCGCCGAAGGCATCGACATCCGCGGCGTGCGCCTCGACAGCGGTGACTTGATCGCGCTGGCGAAGCAGGTACGCGAAATTCTCGACGATGGCGGCCTCGGCGACCTGCTGATTTTCGCCAGCGGCGGCATCGATGAGACCAAACTCGCCGAGATCGTGGCGGCGGACGCGCCGATCGACGGCTTCGGCATCGGCACCAGCCTGACCACGTCGGAGGACGTGCCGGCGCTCGACTGCGCCTACAAGCTGCAGGAATACGCCGGCGTTGCGCGGCGCAAACTGTCGGCCGGCAAAGCGACCTGGCCCGGCCGCAAACAGGTCTGGCGCAGCTTCGCCGCCGACGGCGTCATGAGCGGCGACGTGCTGTCGCTCGATGGCGACGATCAGCCGGGCGAACCGCTGATTAAGCAGGTCATGAAAAACGGTCGGCGCGCCGCGCCGTTGCCGCCGCTTGCCGACGTGCGTGAGCATGCGGCAAAAAACCTCGCGCACTTACCGGCGCCGCTGAAACAAATGACGCCGGCTGGTCCCTACCCCACCCAGGTTGGCGAGGCTCTGGTTCACCTTGCCGAAGAGGTCGACCGGCGCTTGGCAGCGATGCAGGAACGGCATAAATGACAGAGACTATTTCGGTCGGTGATCAGGACGTTCTTATCGTCGTCGACGTGCAGAACGACTTCTGCCCGGGCGGCGCCCTGGCGGTGCCCGGCGGCGACGCGGTGGTGCCGGTCATCAACGCGTTGGCCCAACGATTTTCGCACGTCGTGCTTACCCAAGACTGGCATCCGGCCGGACACCAGTCCTTCGCCTCGTCCCATCCCGGCACACAACCGTTCGACACGATCACCTTACCCTACGGTAAGCAGGTGCTGTGGCCGGACCATTGCGTCCAAGACACTGCGGGAGCCGCCTTCCACCGCGGTCTCGCGATCCCCCACGCCGAGCTGATCCTGCGCAAGGGCTATCACCGCGACATCGATTCCTACTCGGCGTTCTTCGAAAACGACCGCGAAACGCCGACCGGGCTCACCGCGTACTTGCGCGAGCGCGGCTTCACCCGGGCATTTTTAGCCGGTCTGGCGTTCGATTTTTGCGTGCGTTTTTCGGCGGAAGACGCCCGCCGCATGCGGTTTGCCGCGATGGTCATCGAGGACGCCTGCCGCGCGATCGATATGGCAGGCTCGGCCGCCGCGACCCGCGAGAGTTTCGCCGCCCTGGACATCGCCTGTATCTCGGCCGACGCCGTCGGCTGACCGTCATCAACGGGGACCGCGGCGAACCGCTCCCTGGCAACGTTGATACAGCGCAATGCCGTCGGATCAGAACGTGGCTAGTTTAAATTTTTGAATTAATACCCATTTCAAGCACGCGCGTAACCGAACAGTCGCAAGAGAACGCCATGAAAGCCAAAACCACGTGGATACTGGTCGCCAACGGAACGCAAGCCTTCATCGCCCGGAATACGGGGCCGGGTCATGGCATCGAGCGGGATCTCGAGCACGAGTTCGAGGGTCTGAATATTCCGAGCCGCGAAATCATGGCCGATGCGCCCGGGCGGTCCTTCGATAGCGGCGGACAGGGCCGCCACGCTATGGAGCGACCGACCGACCCAAAGCGGCACAACCAGCAGGTATTCGCCCACGAGATCGCGGATTATATCGACAAGGCAGCAGAAAAGAATAAATTCGACGGGCTGGTCGTCGTGGCCGCGCCGCAGATGCTCGGCGAACTCCGTGCGTGCCTGTCGAATGCCAGTAAGGCGAAGTTGACCGGCGAACTGGCCAAGGATCTCACCCATCTGCCGGTCCACAAGCTGCCCGACCATTTGGGAGAGATTATCGCCATCTAAGCGCCAGATGCGGGATCGGCTGATTGCTTGCGCGCGTATCAGTGATGATAAAATATCGGCGAGCTGACTTCTAAAAAATTGCGTCGGACATCAACGAGGAGGAGCCCTGAATGGTTGTCTTCAGACCGTTGCATGACCGGGTCGCCATCCGGCGTCTCGAGGCCGAAGAGAAAACCGCCGGCGGCATCATCATTCCCGATACCGCC
>JBFKGW010000411.1:0-3304 GCA_041633145.1 Alphaproteobacteria bacterium | reverse complement strand
TGCTGTGATCGCCGCTATGGCGATCGCGCGCGTGAAGAGGTCCTGTGGTGACGCCGCTCATCCACCCCCAGCTGGTCAACGATCCGTTCGGCGATCCGGCGCTGTATCTCGAGTTCCAGTTTCAGCGCCGCGCCATGTTGTTCGACCTCGGCGACCTGCAGGCGTTGGCGCCGCGCAAGCTTCTGCGGGTCAGCGACGCGTTCGTCTCGCACATGCATATGGACCACTTCGCCGGCTTCGACCGGCTGTTGCGCGTCTGCCTCGGCCGCGACAAGACCCTGCGCCTGTTTGGCCCGCCGGGGTTTCTCGACAAGCTGGCGCACAAGCTGGCCGCGTACCAATGGAACCTCGTCGCCAACTACGCCGCCGATTTCACCATCGAGGCGGCCGAGTTCGCCGGCGACGGCGTTTGGCAAACCGCGATCTTTCGCTGCCGCAGCGCCTTTGCGCGCGAAGCGGGGCCGCAACAGCAGAACGCGCCAGGCATCGCCCGCGAAGAGCCAGATCTCTGCCTGCGGACCGCGATGCTCGACCACGATATTCCAAGCCTCGCCTTCAGCCTGGAAGAATCCCGCCACGTCAATGTGTGGAAGAACCGGCTCGAGGAGATGGGCCTCGGCGTCGGCCCGTGGCTGCGCGAGGCCAAGGCGGCGATCGTCCGCGGCGATCCCGACGATAAGGAGTTCCACGCCGTGTGGCGTGGCGATAGCGGCCCGCAGGAAAAGTCGGTTCGCTTGGGCGACCTGCGCGCGCGCGCCGTCACAGTCACGCCCGGCCAGAAGATCGCCTACGTGGTCGACGCCGTCTACAGCGCGGAGAATGCCGAGCGCATCGTCGCGCTGGCCGCCGGGGCGGACAGCCTGTTCATCGAGGCGATGTTTCTTGACCAAGACGCCGAACGGGCGGCCGCGCGCTTCCACCTGACCGCGCGCCAGGCCGGCGAGCTGGCGCGGAGGGCTGGCGTCAAACGGCTGGTGCCCTTCCATTTCTCGCCGCGTTACCAAGGTGCTGGCGACACTCTGCGCCGCGAGGCGGAAACCGCGTTCGCCGGCGTACCGGCCCCGGCGACTGGCGCGGAATAAGACGCCGCGCTGCCGCCGGTGCGCGCCTGCGTCAATCGGCCGCGCGCTTGGGCGCCGCGGCGCGGAATAAATCCGCCCCCATCCTGTTTTCATTGCGCACGGGGCCTTTGCACGTCCTGTGCGCGAAACAATAACTGGAAAGCACGATAATCGTTCGCCTCCGACCGATCGCCGCTTGATCGGAATCAATGAACAAGCAGCTCGTTAGACGTGTGGTTTTTCGTGCTTTCACCGGCACCGAATAAGGCCGCCTGGCGGCCGCATTACAAGCGTGCCGGCCGTTAATCGGGGGTAGTTATGGTTAAAGGTATTACACGCTGCTTGGCTGCGACGGTTGTTGCTGGCCTGGCGGCCTTCACGAGTCTCGCGGCCCAGGCGCTCGACGCGATCCCGTTGTACGACGTGGTGTCGATCGCCGCCGAACTGAACGCCCAGTTCGAAAACGTCGGCATCAGCAGCGCGGCGAGCGTTAACGAAAACGGCGACGCCGTCGGCTATGCGATCATCGACGGCGATTATCAGGCCTTCGTCTATACTGAAGGACGCGGCGTCGAATTGCTGCCCACCCTGACCGCTTGGGGCAGTCACCAGGCGTTCGATGTCACCGACCGGTTCGACAATGTACTGGTGATCGTCGGTGTCGCCCGATCGAGCATATACGGCGATCCCCAGACCGGGGTGGTGTGGGAGTACGACACCCTCAGCGGCAGCGCGACGGTCAGCGCCGTCGGGCCGTTGCCGGGCGGCAGCGCCAGCAGCCTCACCGACATCAACAACAACGGCCTCGCCGTCGGCAGCTCGATCAGTCTTGGTGCGCAGGCGATGGTGTACGACCATCTCAACGGCACCACGACGCAGCTCGATCTGCCGTCGGTGCCGTCCGACATCAACGATGCCAATACCGTCGCCGGCGACGATTGGCGGGCCAGCCTGACGATCGAACCCGACGGCACCATAACCGCCGGACCGCCCGAGTTTCTCGGCGGACCGCCGAGCAGTTGGTGGACCACGATCCACGCGCTGAACGCCGACGATGCGGCGGCGGCCCGTGTGGTCATGACCTGGTCGGACGGCGCCGGGCGGCGCGTCAATGGCGCCGCGCTGTACGACGAAGCCGGCTGGTGGCTGCTGTGGGCGTCGAGCGCGTTCGATGGCGCCAACGGCATCAACGACCATAAAGACGTCGTCGGTGCGCTCGGCGTCAGTGCGGCGATCCGCTCGGCGCTCTACATCGCCGCCCTCGACCAGGTCTACCTGATCGAGGACTTGATCGATCCGGCCAGCCCGTACGGCTTTATCGATTCGGTTGCCGACATCAACAACGCCGGCACGATTGCGGCCGGCGGCGGCGCGGCGTTGCTGGTGCGCAAAGGCGACATGCCGGCGCCGGCTGCGCCGGCCAACCTCACCGCCGCGCCCCATTACCCGACCTGGCAACAGCCGTGGAACGCGATCACGCTGAACTGGCAAGACACCAGCGACTTCACCATCGACTTTACCATCGAGCGGCGCGAGCAAGGCCAGCCGGACTCTGCCTGGTCGGTGATCCGGTCGAACTGGTCGCCGACGTCGATGTGGGACATGGATGTCGGGCTCGGCGTGACCTACGAATACCGCGTGCGCGCCCGCGGCTTGGCCGGTTTGTCGGCCTATTCCAACCTCGCGACCGCCACCGCGCCGGCCGATCCGGTCGACACCGAAGCGCCAGTGGTCACCATCACCAAGCCGGTCGACGGCGCCACGGTATCGGGCCGCGTCAAAATCCGCGCCGAGGCGACCGACAACGTCGAGGTGACCAGCATGGATATCACGGTGTCCTCGAACCTCAACAGCACACAGCTGTGTTCGGGCGCCGGTCCGGTGCTCGAGTGCACCTGGAACACGCGCAAGCTCGAAAACGGCACCTACACCATCCGGGCGCGCGCGTCCGATGCCATGGGCAACGGCAGCAGCCACAGCATCACCGTTACCTTGGGTGATGAGGGCGGCGGCACGTCGTTCGACCTGCTGGTGTCCGATATCGCCATGCAGGCGCGGGTGAAACGTCGCACGCCGAACGTGACCGGTACGGTCATCATTACCGACGGCAACGGCTCGCCGGTGAAGAGCGCCATGGTGTACGGCACCTGGACCTTGCCCTCCAACGCGACGCAATCGCGGGTGGTCTACACCAACAAGAGCGGCAAGGCGGTGTTCGAGGCGTCGGATGGGTTCGGCACCTA
>JBFKGW010000410.1:0-3313 GCA_041633145.1 Alphaproteobacteria bacterium | reverse complement strand
GCGGCGGCCTGTTCGCACACGGTGACATCGATGCCCTGGCGTAACAGCGCCAGCGCTGCGGTCAATCCGCCGATCCCGGCACCGACAATTATGACATGCGGTGATTGCGCCATCGCAGCCAGTTTAATCCGCGGGCAACGCCGCCGCCATCGACGACAGCGCTGCCGGCGATATCCGCTTCGTCTTCAATAGCGGACGCTGGAGTTTGCCTTCGAACGTTGGGCGAACTTGTCGGCCGAACCGCTTCAAAAGTTAAAAGCGAACGTTCTGCGAATTCAGACCGCCGACGATATCCGTATATTCCGATCGCTTGGTTGAAGCTTCGGCCTTTTTATTATTTGCGATGATGTCGGCCTCGGCGAGTTCTGCCGCGCTTAACGATTCGGCGCTGAGCTCTCGGTTGTCGGCCGCATCCGCGTATCCCTGAGCGGCGGCCAGGCTAAACCAGATATAGGCTTGCACCGCATTTTGCGGGACGCCGCGGCCGGTCGCATACAACACACCGAGATTGTTTTGCGCCTCCGCATGTCCCTGTTCGGCCGCGCGCCGATACCACTGCGCTGCGAGCCGGTCGTCTTGTTCGACACCGAGACCGTTTAGGTACATCCAGCCAAGATTAGCTTGGGCCAAGTCGAAGCCACGCTCGGCAGCCGTGCGATACCACTTGACCGCTTCACCGTGGTCTTTCGGCACGCCATAACCTGCGCGATACATGTGCGCTAAATTTAGCTGCGCCCAAACGAATCCTTGATCGCTCGCCCGACGGTACCAACGCACCGCCTCTGCGTCGTCTTCTACGACGCCCAACCCCGCATCGTACATACCTGCGAGGTTGTTCTGCGCTCTGGCATCGCCCATTTCGGCAGCTGTGCGCCATGCCTCAAACGCGGCAGCATAATCGCCCTGTTTAAAGGCCGCCAAGCCGTCGTCATAGGACTGGGCGAACGCAGGCACGGACCCCAGAACAAGAATGATTATGGCGAGCAGGTTTTTCATTTTTTATCTAGTAGCCGATCAAGCGACGACGCGCCTTGTTCTAAATCAAAACAAACCCAGAACATTGGCAACGTTGACGTCCGCTTTCGGCGACAATCTGCCTTAGTGACAACCATTGATCACGCTCGCTCATATACCCTGTGCGGCGGTTGCGCCGAGCGTTGATCCAGGTCATCGACGAGCGCCGCCGCCCACGATGATAGTGCGGTTCGTGAATTCACATTGTGCGAAAAGTCACAACCAAGTCCTCCAAAATAAAGTGGGGAGGCCGCGATGGCGAGCTATCACCTGAACCACATCAATATTCGCACCGCCGATCTCGACGGAACGCGCGATTTTTACGCCGACGTGTTCGGGCTTGAGGCAGGGTTCCGCCCGCCCTTCCCGACGCCGGGCTACTGGATGTATGCCGGCGATCACCAGATCGTCCACATATCGCCCAGCAACCCCGACAGCCCGGCACGCACCAACCCGGCGGGGATGGGCAACGGGCTCGATCATTTCGCCATGTGGGGGTCGGGGCTGGCCGACCAGCTGGCGACACTCGACCGTCACGGCATCGAATACAGAAAGGTCCTCGCGGGCGGCGGCAGGGTGGTCCAACTGTTCTTCAAGGATCCCAACGGCGTGGGGATCGAGCTCGGGTTTGATCCCGAAGCGGAGGGCGTCACGGCTGAAAATTTTGACGGCGTTGTCGAGTAAGTCGCGCTGCAGCTTGCTCTAGCGACAGCGTCGCGCCGTTTATCTCGCAAGGCAAGCGTTTGCCGGTGGTCGTAATCGGCGCGGGGACGGTCTACGCTGCGCGCAGCACCGGTTCTAACGGCGGCGACACTTTGCCGATAAACGCAATAACGTCTTCGGGCGGCTCGACGAAGGTCACCCCGGCGGTGTCTCCCTGCTGCCACGCCAGATTCGCATGCAGCGTTCCAATGTTGGGAAACGTCAATGTGAGCGTGTCGTTCGCCGGCCTGTGCGCTGTCCGGAGCTTCGCACCGGACTTCGAAATATCGAGCATACTGAACTCGTACGGACCGTCGTCGCTGTCGATGTGCCCGCTGATCAGGGTCATGATCCGAATATGGCGGCGCGCTTCCGTGTCGGAAATATTGGCGCTGCCGGTCGGCTCGTCCAGCCGGGGGCTGGTTGAAAACGCCGCCCGCGCTTTCGCGATGCCGCGACGTTCAATCGCCGCGCAGTAGACACATTTATCTTCGGTCACTGCGCCGTAATGCTCGACACGCAGTTCGCCACAATTTGCGCATTGTTCGAAAGTAGGCATCTGCGATCTGTCCCTTTACCGAGTTGGTGCCGAGACCCAATCTCACCAATGCCCTGTTGACCGATAGAAACTACTTTTACTGTGCCTGCATGAATACCATCGAATTCTGAAGATTCCTTTAAGCGGTCGCGCGGGTAAGTCCGTACCGACCGGCGGCAACGTTCGATAGCTATAAGATCCCGCGGTCGGCAGAAACTGTCGAGCGCGACCGACCTCGCTCTCCGCCTGTTTCGGCAGTTTGGAATGACTGCTAGCCGGCGTTTCGGCGTCGCTGTGTCACAGCGCTCGCAACTCTATAACGGTCAGCCCCAATAGGCCTGCAAAACCGCCCGGTGGTCTTTAACCTCGACGACGTGCGGTATTTTTTCCACCGCCATGCGAGACGGATCGCGCGCGGTCTCGTCCTCGACGGTGCCGTAGAGATTAACGATACCTTTCGCAACGATAACCGTTGTCAGCCACGGACTGGTACCAGGAATACTCTCCAACTTTTCTATCACCTTGATGCGGATCTCATCATCGTCGCTGCTGACCGGCGCATTCGCTCCCTCGGGCCGGGCGGCGAGAGCACGCACAATGTCGGCGCGAGTGACGATCCCGATTAGCCGCGAATCTTGCATCACCAACAACTGTTTAACGTTGTTGCTTTCCATGATGTCGGCGACTTCAACCAATGAGATGCGCCCGGAAATAGAGATAACATCGCGCGTCATTACGTCGCGTGCGACCATGCCGTGGGCTTTGGCCTCGAAAGCGGCGGCGGCTTCTTTGTCGTCGACGATATTGTACCAGGAAGCGCGCTTTCTAAATTCATCGGTTCCCAGCTCCTGGCGGTGGATCAGATCGCCCTCGCTAACGATACCGACGACCTCACCACCGTTGACTACGGGCACCGCGCTAATCCCCTTGTCCGCCATCAACAAGGCAATTTCCCGAACTGTCGTTTCGGGACTTACTGTGAGCACCTGGGTTGTCATGATGTCCTTTGCATGCATATCGAATCACCTCACGGATGTGTCGAAGCAAACAAATTGGATT
>JBFKGW010000409.1:0-3320 GCA_041633145.1 Alphaproteobacteria bacterium | reverse complement strand
CCGCTGGAAGCCGCAATTAATCGTGTAGCGGCCCAAACCGGGCTCGAACTCGCCAATCACCGCGCGCGGCTCGATGGCGTTGGCCGTCACCCGGTTGATGACGAGGCGCTGCTCGATCACATGGTCGGCCTCGGCGAAGGCCGCCTCGACCGCCGCTCTGTCGCCGACTTCGTATAGATAGGATTCGTTATTCGGACAGTCGTCATAGAGTTGCGGCGCACCGGGCTGGAAAGCGTCGAAGCACGAGGTGACCGCCAGCAACGGATCGTAGTCCACCTCCACCAGCTCGGCGGCGTCGCGCGCCTGTGCTTCGGTCTCGGCGACGACCATGACGACCGGATAGCCAATATGGCGCACCCGGCCGATTGCCAGCGGCGGCCGGTCGGGGATGTACATCTTGCCGCCGTCTCGGTGCGTGTAATTGCCCATGCAGGGTACGACGCCGAGCCCGTCGCCACGCCAATCGGCGCCGGTCAGCACCGCGAGCACGCCGGGCGCGGCCTTGGCCGCCGCCGTGTCGATGCCACGGATTTCGGCATGGGCATGCGGCGAGCGGACGACGACCGCCCGGAGCTGACGGTCCAGGTTGAGATCGTCGAGGTAGCGCCCGCGCCCCTGGAGCAGGCGCGGGTCCTCGCGCCGCAGAACCGATTGTCCGATCGAATATTCGCCCATCAAATACCTCCGCAAAACTTGCGCCGACTTTAGGCGTTAGGTCTGCGACTCGCCAGCGGTCGGGGAGCCGGCGGCGCAGAAGACGCCGGCGGGCGGCACACCCCGGCAACGCCTGGGGGGTGTGAACGGTGCTTCTTGGCTACTCACCAACGCGGCCGCTGGAACCGCTAATCCGAAACCATCTGGAGTCCCTTTTGGGGAATTACTCGTCGTGCTTGGCGGAACTCACCGACGGCCCGGTCTCGTCAAAAGCTGCCGTGTCGGTGGTTATTTATGTGTGGTCTTTGCCGGTGCGACGTAAGCCGATCGAACCCACCCAACGCTACGAACTGGGTTTGCTCGGTTCGCTCAAATCAACCTTCGCAGCTTGTTTACCCGGAAGCAGTCCGGAGAAGACATTTTGGTAAATATCAAGCGCGGTCAGAAATACTGCCGCGATGATCGGACCAACGATTATCCCGACAACGCCGAAGGCACCGATGCCGCCGAGAACTGCGAGCAATATGAAAAGATCTGGAATTTTCGTTTCGCCGCCCACAATCCGTGGCCGCAATACGTTATCGACAAGTCCAACCACAAAGGCGCCCCACACTATTAACGCGATCGCCTCGAAATGTTGGCCAATCGCGAACAAATAGACAGCGCCAGGCGCCCAAACTATCACAGAGCCCAAGCCGGGGATCGACGACAGTATCAATACAATGGCACCCCAAAAAAAGGCGCCATCGATGCCGAGCACCCAAAAGGCAGCACCCACCAGTACGCCTTGGAGCAGGCCGATGATCAAAATGCTCTTCAATATCGCCCTGCTAACCGCCAGGCCGCGTTCGATGAGGCGTTCCCGGTCGGAACTGGTTAGGGGGAGATAACGCAGTACAGAATCTAAGAGCTCTGAACCACGCATGAGAAAGAAGAACATGGCGTAAAGAAAGACGAACAGATTTAACAGCACGCCAACAGCCCCGCTCGTCGCGTCCCGGAGGCTGCGAAAAAGAAACTGGCCTAAGCTTCCGATCAGTTCACCCAGCTTCTCCAAAATCTGTGATTTAAACGGCTCGAGCTGGCTGCTGAACGGAAGCCACTCGGGAAGCTGAAACGCCGGGGCGCCGGTATCATAGATCCGCTCGCGCAGCCATGGCTCGACCGCTTTGCTCACGCTCAGCGCTTCGGCAGCCACAATTCCGGCAAACGCAAAAACCGGGACGCCAACGGCAATCAAAAGGAAAAATATCACTATTGCCGACGTTACCGCGGGGCCGCTGCGAAACATCCGGCGCGCGCGTAGGTAAAGTGGATGGAGAAGCGCGCTGAAAACAGCCGCCAAGAGAACAGCAAGCAAAAAGTTTCGCGTGAGCGTTACGAACGCCAAGCCGACGCCAACCGCCAGAATCAGCACAAACGCCATCCGATAACGCTTTTCCGCCGGCGACGATTCAGCCATGCTGGGACTTTATCGGTTAGCAGACCAAACGCAAGTTCTGGCCTGTGCCGGTCGCACGCAAACCTTGCATGATCGAAGTAACGCTCAGGACGCGTCATACGAGCGCCCCTTACCCTGTGGCTGGAAGATTAACAGTGACCGCGGTGGGGCCGTTTTGGGCCATTTCCTGACGCCTCGCAACTGCTCGGCTAGTGTCTGCATTTTCGGGCAGAGCGGCCGCAGCGCCCGCGGAGCGCGGAGGAGACCTCTCGGCCAATACCCGATGAATTAATCGATCATGCGAGCGATATCTTGCCCTGTACCGTTAACGCCCTCATTTGCGCTACAATAGGCGTGCCAACGAAGAACGAACGGATCGCTGGAGCACCGCCATGATCAATGTCACCGGTTTTAGGTACTGCCGCCTCGGCACGGCCGACCTCGAAAACGCCGTAAAATTCGCCACCGAGATCATCGGCCTCGAGCTGGTCGGGCAGGAGAACGGCTTCGCCTATCTGCGCGGCGATGACCGCGATCACAACATCGTCTATTTCCAGGGTGATCCCAACGACCACACCGTCGGGCTCGAGCTCGACACCTTCGAAGAGCTCGACGCGGCGGAGAGCACCCTGCAACAGCTCGGCCTGGAAGTGCACCGCGGCAGCGACGAAGAAGCCGCCGCGCGGCGCTGCATGGGCTACCTCAATTTCAAGGACAACAGCGGCAATTCGATCGACTTGACGGTGCGGCCGTTCGCCTCGGGCACGCGCTATTATGGTTCGCGCGACGCCGGCATCACCGAATATAGCCATATCGGACTGCGGGTGACCAATCCGCGTGAGGCGGAGAAGTTCTGGTCGCAAGTGTTCAACTTCAAGACCAGCGACTGGATCGGCTGGTCGGCCTTGATGACTTTCGACGAGGTGCACCACCGCTACGCGCTGTTCCCGTCGGACCGCCCGGGCATTCAGCACATCAACTTCCAGGTCGCGGAAAACGATGACGTGATGAAGTCGAACTATTTCCTGCGCGACCGGCAGGTGCGCATTCAGGCCGGCCCCGGCCGGCACGCGCTGTCGGGCGCCCGGTTCCTGTACTATTACGGGCCCGACGACATGATCTACGAATATTCCTGCGGCGTGCGCATGGTCGACGACACCTGGCGGCCGCGCCAGTTCCCGATCGCCGATGCCTCGTTCTGCGCCTGGGGCTCGCGGCCCGACCT
>JBFKGW010000408.1:0-3321 GCA_041633145.1 Alphaproteobacteria bacterium | reverse complement strand
TGAGGCGGCCTACAAGGCTGCGCGCGGGCTGATGCGCACGATGATGCCGTCGCACGCCAAGCGCGTCAAAAAGTACAACGATTCGGAAATCCCGCTGTTCCACCGCTACAACATCGAGCAGCAGCTGGACGAGATTTACGATCCGATCGTGCACCTGCGCTCGGGTGGTTACATCGTCTTAAATCCCACCGAAGCGTTGGTCGCCATCGACGTCAACTCGGGCCGCGCAACGCGCGAACGCAATGTCGAGCAGACGGCGCGGCGCACAAATCTCGAAGCCGCCGACGAAGTGGCGCGTCAACTGCGCCTGCGCGATCTGGCCGGGTTGATCGTCATCGATTTCATCGACATGGAAGAGTCGCGTAACAACGCCGCGGTGGAGCGGCGCATGAAGGAAGCCATGAAGGCCGACCGGGCGCGGATCCAGATCGGCCGCATTTCACCGCTTGGCTTGCTTGAATTATCGCGCCAGCGTTTGCGCCCCAGCATCCACGAAGCAAGCGCCCAGGTCTGTGTGGCATGCGGCGGCAGCGGCTTCGTCCGCTCGACCGAATCGACCGCCGTGCGGGTGCTGCGGGCCATCGAGGAAGAAGGTATCCGCAATCGTTCGCGTACCGTCACGGTCAAAGTGCCAACCGATGTCGCGCTTTATCTCCTCAACCAGAAGCGCGACATGATCGTCGATATCGAGAACAGCTTCAAACTCAAGGTCTTCGTGAGCGCCGATACCGAGCTGACGCCGCCCGACTACATTATGGAGCGGCTCAGTACCGACGCCCCGGAGGGCGAAACCGTCTCCGAGGTGATCGACAGCCGGGCCGCCTAGATTGCGGGCCGCGAAGAAGAAGATCGCTCCCGCCTGCGGCGGCGGCCGCGGCGCCGCGAAAGCGAACCGGCGGTAGCTGCCGAGGTTGCCGAGGCGAGTGAAGAGGCTGAAGCAGTTGCCGCCGAAGAGGAAAAAGGCGAAGAAGAAAAGCGCCCCTCGTCACGACGGCGCGGTCGTCGGGGCGGACGCCGGCGGCGCAAGACAGAGGACACGGCAGCGGCCGCAGCCGACGCCACGGAAGACGCTTCGGCGGATGCTGGTGAGGCAAGCGTGGAAGAAGCAGCCGAACCAACCGAACCTGAGGGCGAGCAGCCCGAGGTGAGCGCAGCAGAAGAAGACGGCGAGGAGAAGAAAAAGCCGAAGCGCCGGCGGCCACGGCGCCGCCGCGCGCGCAAAGCCGACGGCGATGCCACAACCGCCGCAGAAGCGGCGAGTGAAGGCGAAGTCTCGGAGCAGGCCGACGCTGATGCCGAGGCTGCCGCCGAACAGGAAACCGTTGACACGAGCGAGCCAGAAACGGTCGAGCCGGAGGTTATTGCGGCCGACGTGGACGAAGCCGAAGCGGAAGCGCCGGCGGTGGAAGAGGCCGAGCAGCCACCCGCCGAACCAGTGACCCTGTCCGAAGAGAACGTTTCGGTTAACGGCGAAGAAGAGGTCGCGGAAGAGCCAGCGGTTCCCGAGGAAACGCCGGTGCAACCACCGCAGGAACCTGAGCGCCCACGCCGCTCCGGCTGGTGGAACCGCGCATCCGGTTAGGGTCTACGGCAAACCCGGCAGTAGCATGATAGTTGCGGCTCGCGGCTAGCGGCGCCAGCGATCCAACCGATCGCATGCGGCCAGCATATCCGCTTCGCTGCCGGCAAACGAAAACCGAACGAATTTGTGGCCGCTGAACGGGTCGAAGTCGACCCCAGGGGTCGCCGCGACATGCGCTTCCGCCAACATGCGGCGGCAGAAATCGGGACTATCGTTGGTCATCGCGGCAACGTCGGCGTAGATGTAGAACGCGCCGTCGGCCGGCGCCAGGCGTTCGAAGCCGGCCTTCGGCAGCCGATCCAGCAGGATCTGCCGATTGCGCGCATAGCGCGCGACATTTTCGGTGAGTTCGTCGTGGCTGTCGAACGCCGCGATGGCCGCGTGTTGCGACAGCGATGGCGGTGAGACGAACAGGTTCTGCGCCAAGCATTCGACGGGCCGCAGCAAATTTTCCGGCACCACCATCCACCCCAGCCGCCAACCAGTCATGGAAAAATACTTCGAGAAGCTATTGATCACGATCGCGTCGCCGTCGAGCCCCGCAACGGTCGCCGCCGGGCTGCCGTAGGTGATGCCGTGATAAATCTCGTCGGAGATCAAACGAACGCCGGCTTTGCGGCACCACGCCACCAGCGCTTCCAGTTCGGCTTGGCCGACCATGGTGCCGGTCGGATTCGATGGGCTGGCGAGGATTAAGCCGTCGATATCGCCGGCCGCCTGCAATAGCTCTGGCGTGGGCTGGAACCGGTCGGCCGCCGTCGTTTCGAGCAGTACCGGCTCAACGCCGAGCGCCGATAGAATATTGCGGTAAGCCGGATAGCCCGGGGCGGCCAGCGCCACCCGGTCGCCAGGCTCGAAGGCTGACAAAAACGCCAACAAAAACCCACCCGACGAACCGGTGGTGACAACCACCCGCCCGGCATCGATCGCGACGCCATAGAAATCGGCATAGTGCTGGGCGATGCGCCGGCGCAATTCGGGCATGCCCAACGAATCAGTGTAACCCAACAATTCTTCCTGCAGCGCTGCTTGCGCCGCGGCAACAACTTTTTGCGGCGCGGGTGTTGCTGGCTGCCCGACTTCCAAATGCAGCACATTTTCGCCGGCCGCTGCGAGCTCGTTGGCAGCGCGTAGCACATCCATGACGATGAAGGGATCGATCAAACCCCGGCGGGCAATTTTTAAAGCCATCTTGTCTTTCCGCAGACCCGAGCTAGGCGGACGTCATTCTAAATCGGCACTAACGGCGAGGCCGTGGCCACGCGGTTCTGCGACGAATTGGCAAATTTTCACGCGTGGCATTCCTTCTGGACACCGGAACCCGTTGACCCGACCCAGCCGTTCCTGCACCTGCAGTGTGTACCCGGCGTTTTTCAAGAAATCCTGCACCGGCTGGGGCAACCCAGGCTCGGCAATCATGATATCCGGGTTGCCGGTGCTGTAGGCTCGCGGCTGGGTTATCGCGACCCCCAGATCGCGGTTAGAATCCAAAGTCTCCAAGGCAACCGAGGCAAGCGTCGCCGGCGAGCCGCCCGATATCGCCGCGGCAAAGAAGACTTGCTGGCTGGTCGGATTGGCAAGCAAAACAGCGCTGGGCAGGCTGGCTCGCGCACTGGTCTCCGGCGCCGCCAACAAGATTCCCGTACCCGGCGCCACCTTCTCGGCGCCAAATGGCCGGTTGAGCGTGAACGAACAGGCAACTGCCTGGCCGCGCGCATCGGCCGCAACGATCGTCACCC
>JBFKGW010000407.1:0-3330 GCA_041633145.1 Alphaproteobacteria bacterium | reverse complement strand
GGCGTCAGCGTAGTGCCGTGGTCGTAATAGTCGAAGAAGTTGCCGTGGATATGGAACGAGTTGACCGGATCGAACTCGGTGGCGTTGATCAGATAGATCCGCACCGGGCGGTCGCGGTCGATCGGGATCGGCCGTTTCATGTACTCGTGCGCTACAGTGTTGACGGCGTAGATCTCGTTCTCTTCGTCGAAGTTGGTGTCGAAGCCGTTCATCACCATGACCAGCTCCTGCCACTCGGCGTTCTCCGGCGTGCCCAATTGGCGCGACCGGGCGACCTCGGCGTGCTCGGGATGGAGTTCCGGGTCAGGATCGACGATGAAGGCGCCGTACAGACCCTTGTGGATGTGCCGTTTCAGCGGCACCGCGTGGCAGTGGTAGAGGTGGCAGCCGAACGGGCGCGCCGGAAACTCGTAGACGAAGCTCTCGCCGGGGCCGACCAAGCCGGCGCCGGCGATGCCGTCCATGCTGGCGCCGTGGATGCCGTGGAAATGCAGCGAGTGGGGATGGCTGCCGTTGTTGACGAAGTTGATGCGCAGCCACTCGCCTTCCTGCGCGCGCAGCGCCGGCCCCGGCACGCGGCCGTTATAGGTCCAGGCGGGAAAGAAAATGCCCGGGGCGATCTCGATTTCGACGTCGACCGCGGTGATGTCGAAGGTGCGCACGGCGCGGCCATCGGCGCCGGTCTCGACGGTTCCGGTATCCCAGTCGGTCAGGAGATCGTGGGGGTCGAAGCCGTTGCGCGCATGATCGACCGTGCCGACCGTGGTCATACCGCCGCTATGCGCCGCGTGAGCGCCAGTGTGTTCGGCGGCGCTGGCGCTGTGGCCGATGGTGGCGGCGAGCGGTGCCAACGGCAGCACAGCGCCGGCGCCTAAAAAGGCGCGGCGGCTCGATACGGTGCGCAGTAACCGGGAAATCATGCCGCGTCTGTCTTTCAACCCTGCAAATGCACGCCAACCGGCGCCTCAACAGCGGATTTAATACCAAATTTGCCAGAGGTCAATATTGGCTAAGAGGATACATAATTTAGCTAAGGCTACAAATCCAAATTATGAAAATTGCGCCGCGAACGGGCGTTCGCAGATCTGTTTAACTGACCGAACTCGACTAAGGTACGGCGGTCGGCTTGCCGCTCTTGACCGACTGCGCGATGGCTTCCTGGATCGCCGCGGTGTGGACCATATGGTCCGGCGTGAACAGGTAGGTTTCGGTGCCCTCGCACGCGGCGGCGAAGTTTTCGTCGTTGAGGCGCACCAGCGTGTCGATATCCGGTTGCTCCACCGGCACCGCCTGGGGCTCGCCGTCGAGATAACACACGGTGAGGTCGGCGCGGTCGAGCCAGCCTTGGGTGCGCGCCCATCCCTTGTCGCCCATCACGTGGAAATGAAAGGTCGCCGGCGTCGCCATCAAGTCGGCGAGATAGCCCATCGCGCCCGACTTGAACTTGATGAGGACGGCGCCGACGTCATCGTCCAAAACGTGGGTTGCCGTCTGGCCATAGACTTCCGCCATCTCGCCGGCGCACCAGCACAAGATGTCGATCATATGGGCGCCGAAATGGATGATGCCGCCGGTCGGCGCCTCGTCGGCCGAGCGCCGCCAGGTTTCGACGCCGAGTTGCCCGGTGTGGCTGAGGTTGGCTTCCAGGTGGTGCAACTCGCCGAGCTTGCCGGCGTCGACCAGTTGTTTGATTTGCCAGACCGCCGGGGTGTAGCGGTAGTTGTGGCCGAGGCCGAGCTGGATGCCGGCGGCTTCGGCGGCGGCAGCGGCGCGCGCGCCGTCGGCTTTTTGCAGCGCGAACGGTTTTTCGGTGAAGGTGTGCTTGCCGGCTTGCGCCGCGGCGACGATCTGGTCGGCGTGCAGCGAGTGCGGTGTCGCCAGAAACACCGCGTCGATGTCGGGATCGTTCAGCGCGTCGTTATAGTCGCTCGATAGTTCGAGGCCGTATTCGGCGCAGAAGTCGCGGGCGGGCTCGGGCGCGATGTCGATGCCCCGCACGAACTTGATTTTCTCCGAGCCGGCCGTGGCGCGCACGTGGGTCTGACCCCACCAGCCGAGCCCGATGAGCGCTGCGTTGATCATGAGCGTATCTCCCCGTCGAACCTGTTTGTCGACGGGTTGTATTATGAAGCCGCGCCGGAGGGAAGCGGCGTATCGGCAGTTTCGCCGGCGGTGGCGCTAATCGGCCGGGACGGTGCCCTTGACCGCAAACGCGACGCCGGCGAAGGAGCGGGGACCGTCCTCGTCGCCGCCCAGATAGGCTTCTCTCAGATGGTAGATCAGGCGGTCCAGCTCGGCGGGATTGAGCGAGTCGACGTAATCGGCGATCGGCCCCTGCTTGCCCAAATTGGGCGACCAGAAATCCTCGAACGAGTCGAAATTCATCCGGCTGCCGAGCATCGCTTCCTCGACGTTCTCGAAACCGGCGGCGTACCAAGCGTCGACCAACGCGCCCGGGCGGGTTAAGGAGCGGGTATAGTTTACCGCCCGCAATTCGTTGGCCCGCGGATCGAGCGTCGCCGCGATATCCCAGATCATCCGGTTGGTCACATGACCGCCCTTGGTGTCCCAGATTGCGCTGGCGACAATGCCGCCGGGTCGGGTCACCCGGCGCATCTCGGACAACGCGCGCTCGGTGTCGTCGACAAACGACAGCAGCAAAATCGACAGCGCCCGGTCGACACTGTTGTCGGGCAGCGGAATCGCGGTGGCGCTGCCGGCGCGGAAGTCGAGCCGGGAATCGTCCGAGCGTGAGCGGGCGTAGTCGCAGTAAGCTTCGGACAGATCGACCCCGACGATACCCTGATTTGTTACCCGCTCCGCCAGCGCGTAAGTCAGGCTGCCGGTGCCGCACCCCAGGTCGAGTACTTGCTCGTCTTCGGCAACGCCGACGAAGTCGAGAAATACTTCGGCCAGGCCTCGGCTCCAACGCCCCATATGGCGCTCATAGGCGTCGCCATCGGTGGCGGTAAACGCAACTGCAACAGACATGCCATCCCCCAAAAAAACTGAACGAACACAACCGAAAGTAGAAAAAGTTAAATTCTACTTTAACAATTGGTTAATGGGATGGCGAGACGTAAAATCGCATGAAAATTGGGCGACTGGAGAATGCCCGGCTACCGCGGGTTACAGCACCGATTCACGCTTTCCGGAGACCAGTGATCGCTCGATCGCGGCGAGCACCGCGACATCATGGATCATCTGGTCGGTAGTAAACTTATAGTTGCTGGTGCCGGCGATGGCGTCGGCGAACCCCTCCATGTTGGCGCGCACCGGATTCACTTCGTCGACTTTGCGAACCTCGGTACTGCCGTCGGTGCGCGAAAT
>JBFKGW010000406.1:0-3330 GCA_041633145.1 Alphaproteobacteria bacterium | reverse complement strand
TACCGAACAAGTCGCCGAGGCGGCCTCGGTGGTCGCCGCCATGCCCGACGTGCGCAAGGAGCTGCTGGCCTTTCAACGCAAATTCGCGCACCAACCGCCGGACGGTAAATCTGGTGCGGTTCTCGACGGGCGCGACATCGCCAGCGTGGTTTGCCCCGGTGCCGACTACAAACTCTTTATCACCGCCAGCACTGAAGTGCGCGCCAAGCGGCGTTATAAAGAGTTGCAGGAAAACGGCGTGGAGAGTACATATGCCGCCGTCCTGGCTGATATTGAGCAGCGGGATCAACGCGACCGCACGCGGAAGGTTTCTCCGCTGAAAGCAGTCGACGCCCGCGTGATTGACACCTCCGACAAAACGCCCGACGCGGTTTTCGAAGAAGCGTTGGCCTACATCGAAGGTGAACAGTCGTCATAGCGTTCAGTCGCGACACTGGCGTTTCCGTCGCTGGTATGTCCGGATGGTCCGGGCAGGCGGCGCAAGCGACAAGACCGCCGGAGCCAACCGGCTGGCATGATTAGTTAAAGAGCTAAAGGATCTAACCCCCTATGACCGATACCGCCGCAACCCCTGAAGGTATGCCCGCAACCGAAGACTTCGCCGCGCTGCTCGAAGAGAGCCTGAATGAACACCGCCAACTCGAGCGCACCGTCGTCAAAGGCACCGTCATCGCCATCGAAAATGACACCGCCTTGATCGATGTCGGCTTGAAATCGGAGGGCCGCGTTTCGTTGAAGGAATTCGCGCCGCCGGGACAACCCGCCGACATCAGCGTGGGCGATCAGGTCGAGGTTTTCGTCGAGCGGTTCGAGGACTCGAACGGCGAGGCGGTGCTGAGCCGCGAAAAGGCGCGCCGCGAAGAGGCCTGGGAAATTCTCGAGAAGGCGTTTGAAAATACCGAGCGGGTCACCGGATCGATCTTCGGCCGGGTCAAAGGCGGGTTCACCGTCGATCTGTCGGGCGCCGTCGCGTTTCTACCGGGCAGCCAGGTCGACATCCGGCCGGTACGCGATGTCACCCCGCTGATGGGCACACCGCAACCCTTCATGATCCTCAAGATGGACCGCGGCCGCGGCAATATCGTCGTGTCGCGCCGCGCCGTTCTGGAAGAGACCCGCGCCGCCGAGCGCTCCGAACTGGTCGCCAATCTGCAGGAAGGCCAGGTGCTGCAAGGCGTGGTGAAAAACATCACCGACTACGGCGCCTTTGTCGATCTGGGCGGCGTCGACGGCCTACTGCACGTAACCGATATTTCCTGGCGCCGCATCAACCATCCTTCCGAAGCGCTGCAGGTCGGCCAGACCGTGCAGGTTCAGGTCATCCGCTTTAACCCGGAAACCCAGCGCATCAGCCTCGGCATGAAGCAGCTCGAGGCCGATCCGTGGGATGCCGTGGAAGCGAAATACCCGGTCGGCAGCAAGTTCACCGGCCGCGTCACCAACATCACCGACTATGGCGCCTTCGTCGAACTGGAAGCGGGCATCGAAGGCCTCGTCCACGTCTCGGAAATGAGCTGGACGAAGAAGAACGTCCATCCCGGCAAGATCGTCTCGACCTCCCAAGAGGTCGAAGTGGTAGTGCTCGACGTCGACCCCAACAAACGCCGTATCAGTCTTGGCCTCAAGCAAACCATGGAAAACCCGTGGGACCAGTTCGCCGAGAAATTCAAAGCAGGCGAAGAAGTCGAGGGCGAAATCCGCAACATCACCGAGTTTGGTTTGTTCGTCGGCCTGCCCGGCGACATCGACGGTATGGTTCACTTGTCCGATATCTCATGGGACCAATCGGGCGAAGAGGCGCTGCAGGCCTACAACAAGGGCGACACCCTCAAGGTCAAGGTGCTCGATGTCGATGTCGAGAAGGAACGGATCTCGCTCGGCATCAAGCAGCTCACCGAGGACCCGTTCGCCGCGGCCGTCGGCGGGGTAAAGAAGGGTGCCATCATCACCGCCACTGTGTCGGAAGTGAACGACGGCGGCATCGAGGTCACTACCAGCGGCGGCCTCACTACGTTCATCCGCCGCTCCGACCTGTCGCGCGACCGTTCCGAGCAACGCCCCGACCGGTTCGCCGTTGGCGAAAAAGTCGATGCCAAGGTGACGAATTTCGACGCCGGCAGCCGACGCATCTCGTTGTCGATCAAGGCCAAGGAAATCGACGAAGAGAAAGAGGCGATGCAACAGTACGGCTCGTCCGACAGCGGCGCATCGCTGGGCGACATCTTGGGCGCGGCGTTGCGCGAGAAAGAGCAGCAAAGCGCGGAAGGCGCGGGCGAGGAAGCCGCGCCGGAAGATTCCGGTGACGAGGCACCGCCGGCCGACGACGCCGGCGAGGCGGCCGAGGAGACCTCGGAGGGCGAGGAAGAAGCGGCCGCTAAGTCGTAGCGTCCCCCCAAAGGCCTCGAGTTCGCATGTCGCTTGATCCCGACGCCCTGATCGACCGCCGCCGTCTCAAGCGGAAATTGCGGTGGTGGCAGGCGGCGACTTTGATCGCCGCGACCCTGAGTGTTATTGCCGTCTTGCAAGCCAGCGACTTGCTGTTCGAGCGCGACAAAGTCGCGCGCCTGCGCGTCACCGGCCTGATCACCGAAGACCACACGCGCGAGGCTTTGCTGGCCGATATTGCCGAAGATCCGTCGGTGCGCGCGCTCATCGTCCACCTGGACAGCCCGGGCGGCACCGTCGTCGGCGGCGAAGGCCTGTACCGCTCGCTGCGCGTGGTGGGCGAGCAAAAACCGGTGGTCACGGTCATGGGTACGGTCGCCGCCTCGGCGGCCTATATGACCGCGGTCGCCGGCGACCGTGTGTTCGCCCGCGAGGGCACCATTACCGGATCGATCGGCGTGTTGTTCCAGACTGCCGATATTACCGCTCTGCTCGACAAGCTCGGGATCAAGCCGGAAGCGCTCAAGTCGGGTCCGTTGAAGGCGGTGCCGTCGCCGACGGAGCCGTTAACCGAAGAAGCACGCGCCGCGACCCAAGAATTAGTCCTTGATTTATTTGAGTTTTTTATAGATTTGGTGGTCGAGCGGCGGCCCCTGGACCGAGACCAAGTGCTGCAATTGGCCGACGGACGCGTTTATACCGGCCGCCAGGCCGTGGCCAACGGGCTCGTCGACGCGATCGGCGGCGAAACCGCGGCGCGTGATTGGCTGGCCGATGAAAAAGATATTCCCCGCGACCTGCCCACGGTTACCATCGAGCCCAGCAGCGAGCGCCGCGGCGTCTTCAACGCGCTTTCGCAGCTAACGGGAAAATCGTTGTTTTCCAACGCACTAACACTTGACGGCCTGTTATCTGTTTGGCACCCTGAGTTGTGATCTGCGGACC
>JBFKGW010000405.1:0-3346 GCA_041633145.1 Alphaproteobacteria bacterium | reverse complement strand
GGTCAAGACCATTCAGGTCGAGCTAAAAAAACGCCTGGAGGAACTGCATCAGGAAGGCAAGCTGCTCGAAGCGCAGCGGCTCGAACAGCGCACCACCTTCGATTTGGAGATGATCCAGGCGACCGGATCGTGCGCCGGCATCGAGAACTACTCGCGCCACCTGACCGGCCGCAAGCCGGGCGAGCCGCCGCCGACCCTGTTCGAGTATCTGCCCAGCGACTCGATCCTGTTCGTCGACGAATCCCACATCACAGTGCCGCAGATCGGCGGCATGTTTCGCGGCGACCTGTCGCGCAAGTCGACGCTGGCCGAGTTCGGTTTCCGCCTGCCCTCGTGCGTCGACAACCGGCCGCTCAAGTTCGAGGAATGGTACGAAATGCGGCCCGACACGATTTACTTGTCGGCGACGCCGGGCGACTGGGAGCTCGAACAGACCGGCGGCGTGTTTGCCGAACAGGTGGTGCGGCCAACCGGCTTGACCGATCCGGTGTGCATCGTGCGGCCGGTGGAGACCCAGGTCGACGATCTGATCGCCGAATGCCGCGACGTTGCCGCCCAGGGCATGCGGGTGCTGGTCACCACGCTGACCAAACGCATGGCCGAAGACCTCACCGAGTACATGCACGAGCAAGGTATCCGGGTGCGCTATATGCACTCCGACGTGGATACGTTGGAACGCATCGAGATTTTGCGCGACCTGCGGCTCGGCGTGTTCGACGTATTGGTCGGCATCAACCTGTTGCGCGAAGGTCTCGACATTCCCGAATGCGCGCTGGTGGCTATTCTCGACGCCGACAAGGAAGGCTATCTGCGTTCCAAGACGTCGCTGATCCAGACCATCGGCCGTGCCGCACGCAATGTGGATGGGCGGGTTATCCTCTACGCCGACACCATGACGCAGAGCCTCACGGCAGCGCTGGACGAAACCAACCGGCGGCGCGAGAAGCAGCAGGAATACAATGCTGCCAACGGCATCACCCCGGAATCGATCCGCACCAATATCGCCGACATCTTGAATTCCATGTTCGAGCGCGACCGGGTCACCGTCGATACCGGCGACGCCGAAACCACTCATCTGGTGGGACACAATTTGCAAGCACACCTGGAAAGTTTGGAAACGCGCATGCGCGAAGCGGCCGCCAACCTGGAATTCGAAGAAGCCGCCCGGCTACGCGACGAAATTCGCCGCCTCGAAGCGCAGGAGCTGGACCTACTCGGCGAGGGCGAGGCGGCGCTGGCCAGCGACGGCGGCGCAGACCTGCTCACCGCGCGCCGCGCGGCGCGCACCAAGGCCGCGATGACCAGCCCCAAGCGGCGTGGCACCGGCCGCCGCGGCAAACGCCGACAGCGGCGGGGACCCTAATCCGCACCACTGAAACCGTTATGTCTGGCTGGGTACCGCTCTAAGACGCCAGCGCGTCTTGTATGACGCCGGTGAGTTGCGAGCGCCGAAACGGCTTGGTCAGCAGCACTTCGCTGAAGCCGGGTATCTTGTCGCCAGTATAAAGGTCGGCGGTGTAGCCCGACATGAAGACGAACTTCAGATCTGGATGGCGATCTCTAGCTTTCGCAGCGAACTCCGGGCCGCTGACACTGCCGGGCAACACCACGTCGCACAGTAGCAAGTCCAAATTGTCGGCTTCCGCATCGACCATTTGCATCGCCGCGTCTGCGTCGGCAGCTTCGAGGACGCGGTAGCCCAAATTTTTTAGCGCGGTGACGGTATACTCACGGACGTCCGGGTCATCTTCCAGAACCAGGATACCTTCATCTTGACCGCGCTTTAGATCGTCGTCGTGCATTTCTTCCTCCAGTTCGGCGGATACATCGGCGACAGGTAGAAGCATTCTGACCTCAGTGCCCTCGCCTGGCACACTGTCGATCGCCGCGGTTCCCCCTGTTTGATGGGCGAAGCCGTAGACCATCGACAAGCCAAGACCGCTGCCGTGCGCCAGTTCTTTGGTTGTGAAGAACGGCTCGAACGCGTGCTCGAGTATGTGTTCCGGCATTCCGGTGCCGTCGTCACGGACGGATATTTGCACGTAATCGCCGGCAGGTAATTCGTCGCCTACGCGACCGGTATCGTCTTGCACCTCAACATTCTCACACCTGATCTCGAGGGTACCGCCGCCGGGCATGGCATCACGGGCATTGATCGACAAGTTCAATACCGCATTCTCCAATTGACTGGGGTCGGCCGTAACCGGCCACAAATCGCGCGGTAAGTGGATCGATATCCCAACCTGCTCGCCGAGGGTGCTTTGTAAGAGATCCACCAAGTCCGGTAGGAGTTCGTTTAAATCGATCGCCTGCGGTTGCAACGTCTGCTGCCGGGCAAAGGCAAGCAAACGCTGGGTCAGATCGGCGCCGCGGTTGGCGGCGCGATCGATTGTCGCCAACAGTTGATTTTCGCCAATCTGATCTTCCAATAGTTCAATATTCCCGAGAATAACCGCCAGCAGGTTATTAAAGTCATGTGCGACGCCGCCGGTCAGCTGGCCGATCGCCTCGAGCCGTTGGCTCCGCTTCAACGCTTCCTCGGTCCGGCGCTGCTCGGTGACGTCGGTGTTAATCGTACCAACACCGATAGGCGCACCGTCAGAACCGAACACCGGAAACTTAGCAACGATCACGGTGTGTAGGCCGCCGTCCACAAACGGAATTTCCAGCTCAATCTTCTCGGTTTCGCCCGCGTAGAGTACGTGGCGGTCGAGGGCGGTGAAGACATCGGCGCATTCCTTAGGGAATATGTCGTACGATGTTTTCCCGCATACCTCGTCGGCTTGGCGGCCATGCCAGTTTGAAAAACGAGAATTGACGAGCCGGAATCGACCTTCGAGGTCGGTAAGGAAAATCGCCTCTGGCGAGTTGCCGATGACGCCACGGAACCGTTCTTCGCTTTCGCGCAAGGCAGCCTCGGTACGCCGCCGTTCTTCGACCTCACGCCGCAGCTGCCGGTTGCTCACCTGCAGAATTTCGGCGCGCTGGTGTCGTACATATAGCCAACCGACCAGCGCCATCATGGCAAGAATGATTATGAGTTCCGCACCCGCAGCAACGCCGATGCGCCGCCACTGGCCGGCGAGCGCGCCATAGGCGGTACTGGCGTCGAAATAGACGGTGAGCGAGCCGATTCTGTCACCGGCGTGCCGAATCTCGCGGGTGAGTTCGAGCAACTGCGGCCGTTCTTCAATCGGGCCCATGGAGAGGAATTCACCTTGGGCGTCGGAGTGAACTCGGACCGCCAGGATGCGTGGATCACGCATCGCCGCGTCGATTAGAGGGCGCCCCGATTCCGGAATCAGGTTCCACACCGAATCCGACATACCGTTGGCCAGTGTCTCAG
>JBFKGW010000404.1:0-3347 GCA_041633145.1 Alphaproteobacteria bacterium | reverse complement strand
TCGGAGCGGACCTTGTCGGCTTCGGTCGGTTCGGCCAGCGCGTCGAGCAACGACAGGCGACCCGCTGCGGTCAGGCTGTAGACCTTTTTGTCGGGCCGGCCTTCTTGCGCGTATTTGGTGACGGTGACCAGCCCATCTTTGAGCAGCTGGGCCAGCGCCGGATAAATCGAGCCGAAGCCAATTTCCTGAATGTGGCCGAACGGTCCGTCTTCAAACGCTTTCTTGATTTCGTAGCCGGAAGCGTCGCCGCGCGTCAAAACACCGAGACAAAGGGTTTTTGTATCCATCAGTCGACCCAATCTTGAATTTGGATGCAATTATAACTGTAAATCGCATATCGAGTCTTTCAGTAATTAGTTTAATATATATCGGATAGATATATTAACAAGGGTCTGGCGCCATTGGCCAAGGATTCCGCCAATTTTGGCGCCGATCGGCTGGCGGCTGTGTGACAGAGGGAATGGTTGTGCCGGCAGTCTCGGGCGACCCCGTTTCTGCCCGAGTTCCCCGTTTAACAGGGAAAAAACGGGGAGGAGGTCAAGCGATCTTGACGATGATGTCGTGTAGGGTCTGTCCCGCACGTGCTAAGCGGTCGGCGCCGTTCGACAGATGGCGGTAGATCTCGCGCCGCTTCAGAATTTCGGTCATGCAGCGCAAGGCGTCGGAGCCGGTACCGCCGCCCTGCTTTTGCAGCTTGGCATGGTGCGCCTCGGCGGCGAACAGCTCGGCGAGCGCCCGACGATAGCATTTCTCGATCTGTCGCTCGGCCTTGCGCGCGGCCAGGGTGTCGGCTTCTGCCTGGGCCGGCGCGGTGCCGATCTTGCTGAATCCCGCCTGCAAGGCCTCGGCCCCATTCTTCAGATGGATGGCCATCTCAAGGGTGTAGCTGTCCGGGTCGACATCGAACGCCTGCATCTCGCGCACAGTGGTCTTGGCGTAATTGATTACATGGTCGATGCCTTCGATGGCCCGATAGATCTCTTCCCGGTCCATGGGCGTTGCGAAGGCCTGGTTGAGGATGCGCAGATTGCGCCGCTTCAGCTCGTCACCCTGCTTCTCCAAGATGCTCGCGATCCGCTTGCCCTTTTTCGCATTTCCGGTTCGCATGTAGTCGACGAACTCTTCCATCGTGGTCACCAAGAGATCGCACTGGTCGTTCATCAGACCGTAGAAATCCGGCATCCGCGGGAATACGCGATCCACCAATTTTGTGACGACGCTGTCGGAACTTTCACTCATTACCATTTCCTCCCGGTTGCACGCCGCGACCGACTGGCGCTCCGCTGCCACCGACCGTTGGGACATTATAGAAAAACCTGCATCGCGAACCACGCCAAGATGCCGATCGCAGCGGCGCCCGGAATCGTGATCAGCCAAGTCGAGACGATATCCTTGGCCTTGGCCCAGCGCACCGACTTCGGTCGCTCCGATGCGCCGATGCCCATGATCGACGAGCTTACCACGTGGGTCGTCGACACCGGCGCGCCGATCAAGGCCGCGCCGAAGATGACGCCGGCGGCGGTCAACTGGGCGTTTAGCGCGTGCAGCGGCCGGACCTTGTAGATGCCGAAGCCGACCGTGCGAACGATGCGCCAACCGCCGGACAGGATGCCCAGGGTAATCGCGGTGGCGGAGGCCAGAATTACCCAGAACGGGACTTCGAAGCTGCTGATCATGCCGCCGGTCACGAGCACCAGGGTGATGATGCCCATGCTCTTTTGAGCATCGTTGGTGCCATGGGAAAAGGCCAGCCAGGCGGCGGTCGCGATCTGGCCCCGGCGCAGGTTGCGGTTGAGGGACGGACGGGCGCCGCGCAGCAGCAAACCGGTGAAGCGCTGCAGGGCGAAGCCGACCCAGAAGCCAATAATCGGCGAGAGGATCAAGGCCAGCAGCACCTTGGTCACACCGGTTGCGTGACCGTGCAGGAACAGCTCGCCGAAGCCCCAGACCACGTTGTCGAAGCCCGCCGAGACCACGACCGGGCCGACCAGACCGCCGACCAGGGCATGGGACGAACTGGAGGGTATGCCGAACCACCAGGTCCCCAGGTTCCACATGATAGCGCCGGTCACACCGGCCAAGATGATAACGAGTGAGGTGACGCTGGCCAGCGCACTGACATCGATGAACTTGCCGATCGTGTTGGCCACCGCCGTGCCGCCCAGGAGCGGGCCAAGGAACTCGAAAATGGCGATCAAAATGACCGCCTGGATTGGCGTCATGGCGCGCGAGGCGATGACCGTGGCGACGATGTTCGAGGCGTCGTGAAAGCCGTTGGTATAGTCGAATATGAGAACGATCACGATTGCTCCGATCGCCAGACCGGTGACTATCTCCATCCTGCTCCGCCCCGCCCTAAACCTGCATAATCGATATAGTTGCCGTGAAACCTTTAACCGACCCCCCGACAAATCATCATTGACTCAGATCACCAAATCATTGAACGGCCGTTCAGCTTCTCTTGTGGTTTAGCGCTTAAGCTAAAAGAGAAGGTCGTGAGGGGATATAGAAACACTGTGCGGCTGATCGAGCGATAAATGAGGACCTGCCAGGCAGTGGCGTTTGCCAAGCGACCAGTCGCGATGGCTGGCTGCGCGTCAAAGGAACCGGCCAACTAACATGGTGATGACGCCTTGGCGGTCAATAACGGCCATCTACGCAGTAGGGGATGAAAACCGGCCCTGCGCATCGCTAACCGTATCGTGGTTGGTCATTGGCGTCTGCGGGAGGCGGTCTTGGTATCTGATGAGTGCGTACCCGACATCAAAAGTAGCCTTTCCGCTTTCTACTTCCCGTTCCGCTACTCTCGGACAACCCACACTGAACACGTAGCGTGCCGAACAATCTGCGCGGCATTCGATCCCAAGAGATAATCTTTCGCCTCCGGTCGATGCGAGCCCATGACGATCAAGTCGGCTTCAACATCGCGGGAAAACCGCAAGGCCTCCTTGTAGACGCTACCCAAACGCACGACCTGTTCATGGTGCGCATCGTCTAGCGCGTGTTCTCCCACGAGCGCGGCAAGTCGCTGCTTCGCGTCGTCAATGAGCTTTTGTTCGTAGTCCTCTGGTATCAGCTGCGCGACAATTGTCATTTTGTACATGCCGTCCGGCACAATATTCAGGACGTGAAGTCGCGCTCCCGTGTGTCGTGCATAATCGATCGCCGTGGACAGCACCATGTGCGCGGAGTGCGCATCATCCAGATCTACGAGAGCAACTATATTTTCGGTCATTAATCCTTACCCGAATAGCGGAGCCTATGAAGTGAAACCAATACTCAATTTTATCATAGTCATCCGTTGATATGGGACAAAGTCGACGTTCGCGAGCTTTTCCAAGTGACCC
>JBFKGW010000403.1:0-3349 GCA_041633145.1 Alphaproteobacteria bacterium | reverse complement strand
CCATCATCGCGGCGGTCATCGTGTTCGCCTCGCGCCCCTAGAACTCTATGTCCACTTGCGCTTTGACGTCGTCGCGGAAGTGGTGCTTAACCATGGTCATGTCGGTCACCATGTCGGCGGCTTCGATCAATTCCGGCTTGGCGTTGCGCCCGGTGACGATGATGTGCAGATCCGGTCGGCGCGCTTGTAGAGCTGCCACAACTTCTTCGATCGGCAGATGGTCGTAGCGCAAGACGATGTTGAGCTCGTCGAGCAGAATCAGATCGTAGTCGGGATCGGCGATCATCTCTTTCGCCCGCGCCCAGGCGGCCTCGGCTGCGGCGATATCGCGCTGGCGGTCCTGGCTGTCCCAGGAAAAGCCCTCGCCCATCACCGCGATGGTCACCTGATCGGCGAACTTCTCCAAGACCGCGCGCTCGCCGGTTTCCCACTTGCCCTTGACGAACTGGACGATACCGACCCGCTTGCCGTGGCCGAGCGCGCGTATGACCAGGCCCATCGCCGCCGTGGTCTTGCCCTTGCCCGTGCCGGTATGGACCATCAGCAGGCCCTTTTCCTTGGTCTTGCGGGCGAGAATCTTGTCGCGCGCCGCTTTCTGCTTGCGCTTCTTCTCCGCCCAGCGGGCGTCGTCGTCTTGCGTCGTCATGCAGTCTGTTCCAGAGGCAATTTATCGGGAGGTTGGCCGGCCAGTTCCGACAGGTGGTCGTAGGCCGAATTGGAGCGCGCCCGCCACAGGCCGCGGTCGATCGCCTCGCGGAAACGCTCGGCCATCTCGCGCAGCGCTGCCGGATTGTTGTCTTCGAGGAAGGCACGCACTTGTTCGTCGCCGAGATAGGCGGCGTAGACCCGGTCGAACTGATCGTCACGCACCACGCCGGCGGTGGCGGCGAAGGCGAACAAGTAGTCGACAGTTGCTGCCATCTCAAAGGCGCCCTTATAACCGTGGCGCATTACCCCGGCGATCCATTTGGGATTGATCACGCGGGCGCGCACGACGCGGGCGATCTCGGCCTCCAGCGTGCGCACCTTGGGCGCAAACGGGCGCGAATGGTCGTTGTGATAGACCGCCGGTTGGCGGCCGGCTTCGTGGGCGACCGCCGCGGCCAGCCCGCCTTCGAACTGGTAGTAATCGTCGCTGTCGAGCAGATCGTGTTCGCGGTTGTCCTGATTGTGCACCACTGCTTCGATCCTGCCGAGCCGGTGCGAGAAGGTGGCGTGCGCGGCGACGCCGTAACTACCCGAATTGCCGGCGCCAGCGCCGCTGCCATAGGCGTAGCCGCCCCAGGCGAGGTAGGCGCGGGCCAGGTCGGCGCGGTCGTGCCAGCCGCGCTCGTCGATCAGCGCCTGCAGGCCGCCCCCGTAGGCGCCTGGTTTGCTGCCGAAAATACGCCAGCTCGCCTGGCGGCGCGCCGTGTCGGGCGGCACACCGTCTTGGATGAGCGCGGCGGCTTCGGCGGAGATTCGGGCGGCGATCGGGTTGTCACGTTCCGATTCCCCGGTTTGTTCGGCGACCGCTTGCACGGCGCTGTCGAACAGGTCGATGAGACCGGGAAAAGCGTCGCGGAAGAAACCGGAGACCCTGAGCGTGACGTCGACGCGCGGCCGGTCGAGCAGCGAGACCGGCAGCACCTCGAACCCGGTGACCCGGCGCGATGCGCTATCCCAAGTTGGCCGCGCGCCGATCAACGCCAGCGCCTGGGCGATGTCATCGCCGCCAGTGCGCATATTGCTGGTGCCCCAAGCCGACAGCGCCAGCGCGCGCGGCCAATCGCCGTGTTCCTGAGCGTAGGTTTCGGTCAGCAGTTGCGCTGAGGCCCAGCCGAGCTGCCACGCCGCCGGGGTCGGCACCGTACGGGTGTCGACCGAATAGAAATTGCGTCCGGTCGGCAACACATCGGGGCGGCCGCGCGACGGCGCGCCCGACGGTCCCGGTTCGACGAAACGGCCGTCGAGCCCGGTCAGCAACCCCGCCAGTTCGGCCTCACCGCACACCGCTACCGCCGGGCGGATGGTCTCGTTCAACCGCTCGAGCACAGTAATCGTCTTTGTCCAAGCCGGATCTGGCGTGGCGGTTTCAGCTATCAAGTGCCGCGCCAGCGCCTCCAGCCGCTCCACCGTATCGCCATCGGTGCGCCAAGGCGCATCGTCGGCGAGTGCGTGGGGTTTCGGTCCCTGCCAAGGTGCACCAAGATCGCAATCGAGGGGATCGAAGCCGAGGTCCAGATCATCCGCCAGGGCGCGCAGCAGCGAGGCGTCGCCGCCGCTGCCGTCGCCGCGTGGCAAACGCACCAACGCGGCGAGCAGATCGATTAGCTGGTCGTTCTCGGGCGAGGCGCCGAACACATGCAGGCCGTCGCGGATCTGCAGTTCCTTGAGTTCGCATAAATAGCCGTCGAGGCGCGCCAGCGCATCGTCGCTGCCCGTATCGATTTCGAAACCGAGGTCGCGGTCGAGACCGGCGTCGCGCGCGAGATCGAGGATTTGCTGGCGCAGCACCGCCAAGCGGCGGGGGTCGACATTGGCGGCTTCGTAATATTCATCCACCAGCGCTTCCAAATCGCGCAGCGGGCCGTAGGTCTCCGCCCGGGTGAGCGGTGGCGTCAGGTGGTCGATAATAACGGCGGCGGCGCGGCGCTTGGCCTGCGTGCCTTCGCCCGGGTCGTTGACGATGAACGGATAGAGGTGGGGCAGCGGGCCCAGCGCGGCTTCGGGAAAACACTCAGCGCTCAGCGCGACCGCCTTGCCGGGCAGCCATTCCAGATTGCCGTGCTTGCCCATATGGACGATGGCGTGAGCGCCGAAGGCCTCGCGCAGCCAGGCGTAAAAGGCGAGATAGCCATGCGGCGGCATCAGCGCCGGATCGTGATAGCTCGCCACCGGATCGATGTTGTAGCCGCGCGCCGGCTGCACGCCGACGACGACATTGCCGTAGCGCACCGCCGGAATGGCGAAGGCGCCGCACTCGGTGTCGCCGCAGCGGAAGAAGGGGTCGGCCTCGGGCGGTCCCCAGCGTTTGGTGACCTGGCTCCGAACCGCTGCCGGCAGCGCGGCGAAAAACTGCTCGTAGTCGGGCAGCGGCAGGGTCTCGCGAATGTCGCGGCCCAAGATAGTAGCGTTGGTCGGGCCGGCGGAGAGTTGATCGATCAGGGCGCTGCCGTCGGCGGGCAGGTCGGCGACCGGGTAGCCGGCGGCGGACAACGCATCGAGCACGTTTATGGTGCCCGCCGGCGTGTCGAGGCCGACGCCGTTCCCCAGCCGGCCATCCCGGTTGGGATAGTTGGCTAGAACCAGCGCAATGCGGCGCTCGCCGGCGGGCTTTTTGCGCAGTTCGGCCCAAGACGCCGCCAGT
>JBFKGW010000402.1:0-3350 GCA_041633145.1 Alphaproteobacteria bacterium | reverse complement strand
GCCTCGTTCAACACCAGCGACGCCGATGTCGACAGCTTTCTTGCCGCCGCCAAGCGCCACGCCGCCGCGGCCGGCTGAGTACGCAGGCGCGCCCCTGCCACATTCGTCGAGAGCTCTAGCCGCCCGCTATTTGAACGCGAAGCACTTGATCCCTTTGTGTGAAATGAAGGGTCTTTTGAAAGGCCTGATCTTCACACTCCGATGGACGGTAATTTTTCGAAAACCAATGCTCTGCAGAAACAGTTTTATGTTTTCATGATCAAAGTAAATTTTGTGATCTGGCGCCCCAAGCGGCGTAAAAAAATCATTGGTACGATATTGCAGCAGCGAGGGGGTCGTCAGATACAGCACGCCGCCGGGCACGAGTAGATCGTAAATTTTTTGCGTGAACGCGCGGGGGTCTGTGGTGTGTTCGAGCACCTCCGAGCAATAGATAGCGCCGAACTTTTCCGTGGTTTCGAAATTTTCAAAGCCACAATTGATGAATTCAATCGTTGGAAATTTAGTGCGCGAAAACTCAATTAGCGACCGGCTGATTTCGATACCGGTGGGTCTGAAACCAAGTAATTTTGCAGACCGGCAGAACAATCCGACGTTGCTGCCGATATCCAATAACCGGCTGTTTTTCGCCAGTAGGCGGAGCACAAAGGCGCGCTTTAGCGATCGCCAGAACTTACTGTTCCACTTTGTCAGATAATCGTCGATGTAATTGGCCGACATCGACTCCTGGTACTCGGGCTCGTCGAGTTCGCGGCTGCTGATATCGGCTATCGCGATGCCGTGCGGCCCGACTTCGTACCATTTGTATGGTCCATCGTCGGCGAGAAACGCTTTCTCCGTACTCAGCGTAATGGGACACTGCATGGGAATTCTTCGTGAAAAAATTGCGCGCTTGGTACTTACAGTCAGCCGTCATGCGTATAGAAAAGTTCGGAGGTTTTAAACACTTCTATTGCCTGATACGCCATTCGCTCGCTGCTTACCTAATTATCACCTTGATTTGCCCGCGCCGGTCGTTCCTGAGGGTCACAAACTGCGTCGAACAGTCGGCGCGTATTGACGCAAATCATTTGAACGCGGCTGCCGCGATGCTCTAGATACCCTCCATGCCCCGGTTCGCACCAATTCTGGCTGTCTTGGTTGCGTTGGCCGCCGCACCGGCCGCCGCGTTGAACCTTTGGCAAAGTCCGGTTGCCAATACCGTCATCGAGGAATTTCACCAGCCGATACCGCTGTGGCCGGCGGCGGCGCGCAGCGATGCGCTGTCCGGTGACGATCCCGGATTTACCTATCGCGGCAGCGTCGGCGCGGTGCCCGGCGGCGCGGCGGACCTGGCGAAACAGCGGCGCGAAGCCGCTGGCGGCGACGCCGACGCGGCGAACTATCTGGGGTACGTCTATGCGACAGGCCGCGGTATCGCCCGTGATTTCGCCGAAGCGCTCAAGTGGTACCGCGCCGCCGCCGGGCAGGGCCACATCGAGGCGCAGTTCAATTTAGCCCTCATGCACCACGCTGGCATCGGCGTGCCGCGGGACTTTGACGAAGCCGAGACATGGTACCGGCGTTCGGCCGACCAGGGCTACGTGTTTGCTCAATACAATCTGGGAACCGCCTACTTCCTCGGCCGCGGCGTCGCGCAGGACGACACGGCAGCAGCCAAATGGTACCGCTTAGCGGCCGCCCAAGGGCATAGCGAAGCCCAACTCAACCTCGGCGTGCTCTATTTTCACGGCCGCGGCGTCGTGCAGGACTTCGTCGAGGCGGAAAAATGGTACCGGCTGGCTGCTGAACAGGGCAATGCTGGTGCCCAGGTCAACCTAGGCAACATCCTCTATAACGGCGCGCCTCAGCTAGCGCAGGACTACAGCGAGGCGGCGCAATGGTTTCGGCGGGCCGCTGAACAAGGCAACGCCAGCGCGCAGCTCAACCTCGGCGCTCTGTACTTTCGCGGGCATGGCCTGAGCCAAGACTTCGCACTCGCGCTGCAATGGTATCGCCGTGCGGCGGCCCAGGGCGATGCGATCGCCCAGGATAATATCGGCTTAATGTACGAACGCGGGCTCGGTGTCGAACAGAGCTTTAGCGAGGCGGCCAAATGGTACCGGGCGGCGGCTGACCAAGGCAATGACGAAGCCCAGTTCAAGCTAGGCTTCCTTTACGAGGCCGGCCGGGGCGTACCGCAGGATTTCGTCGCCGCGCAAAAGCTCTACCTTGCATCGGCCAAGCAGGGCAATTCGAGCGCCCGCTATAATCTCGGTAACCTGTTGTACAAGGGCACAGCCGGTGTACCGCAAGACCATGAAGCGGCCGCCCGTTGGCTGCAACTCGCGGCTGCCCAGGGTCACCCAAAGGCTCAGCTGAACCTCGGGGTGCTCTACGATCGCGGCGATGGGGTGCCGCAAGACCCGGTGCAAGCGGTGCGTTGGTACCGGCAAGCGGCCGAGCAAGGCTACTCGAGCGCACAGGTTAATCTGGGCTTGAGCTACGCAAACGGCCGCGGCGTTGCGCAGGACTACGTGCAGGCCTACAAATGGTTCAGCCTCGCCAGCCAAAGTGGCGGCAGTGCCTCAGCGGCTCGCTACCGCGACCGTGCTGCCGGGTTCCTGTCATCGGACGAGATTTCCCAGGCCCGGCGCCAGGTGCAAGAATGGCTCGCAGCCCGTCGCGCCCGCTGAAAAGAGATTCCGGGCGTTACTTAAAGTCCCCGCCTTATGCCGAGAGTCGCCGTTCCGCCCGCCGCAAGATTGCGGCGGGAATTGCTTATCGTTAAACGGCGTTGGTGTTAGCCGGCGCGATCGGCGACGAACTTATCGACCGACAGCTTGATATTCTCGAGTACGCGGTCGCGCACCGACGTGCTCTTGCCGCCGGCCGGCGGTTGTTTCTGATTTTCCGTGCCGAAGAAACCGTTCGAATACACGATAACATCGACCGAGCCCAACCGGTCGATCGCCGCGCGCGCCGCCGGGTCTTCGGTCCTGATATTATCGGCGCCCAACCGGACCAGGAAATTGAGCGTGGTGGAGAACACGCAATTGATATTCAGCGGACCGAAGGCGGTCGCCGACACCGCATAATTGACGACCAGCCGGGACGCGTCGCTCTGCTGCACGCCGGCGTTCGCCAGTTCGCTGCCGAGCTTCTCCTTCAACAGGGTGTCGTCGACCAGATTGCATTTGCCGACATTCTCGCTGAACGTCACCGTGATCGCGCGATAGCGCTTGATTTCGCTCGGGACATTTTGCGCGTCACCTTGCGCCGGCAGCAAAACCAGTAACGCCGCCGCAAAAACCATCATACAAATTCGCATTTTATCCTCGCCTGATTGGACCTGTTATCGCACCCCCATG
>JBFKGW010000401.1:0-3354 GCA_041633145.1 Alphaproteobacteria bacterium | reverse complement strand
TGGGTGTCGGTCGGAGTCAGCAGTTCCATCCGGATGTCGGTCTTCGGGAGGTAGTAACGGACGGGCAGGCCCGTCTCGAACAGCAAACGCGGCTGACGTGAGTCGGCCACTTCGACGCCGTTGATCCGCACCTGGACCCGGCGCGAACTCGGGAGGACGTCGACTCGTTTGTAGGGGTCGCGCGCATGGACGAACACTTCTTCGTCTTCTTCGTACCAGTGGTCGACGCGGTTCCAGTAAAACGCCACGTAGTCCTTGATGCCGGCGACCTCGTCGAACGGCAGCTCGTAGCTCCACACCGCGTTCTCCGCGGTCTTGCCGTCGACCACGACGGAGAAATAGTTGGCGTCGCCTTTGAACGGACAATGGGTCGAATGATCGGTCGGCACCAGTCGCTCCATCGCCACGTCGTCGCGCGGGAAATAATAAACCGGTACGTGGCGCGCTTCGTACAGGATGAGCGCGTTGGTAGTGTCGACGATATTCTCGCCGGCGAAGGTGACCCGGACCCGTTTCGGGCTGGGCTCGAACTCGACGAAGTGCTCGGGGTTCTCGCGGTAGCCCGGACCGGGGCCTGCGGTTGCGACGGCGCTCATGATTGGCCGCCCACCGGGCGCGCTTCGCCGGTCTTCATATCGATTTCCATTTCGCGACCGCCATAACCGTGTACCTTGTCGTGGGCGCGGACCCGCACCGTGGTGACATCGGCGGGTATCCGGACGCTACCGAGGCTGCGGGTGAACGGCTGTTCGTTGTCATGGGGGTGTGCCAGCACGCGGGTGTCGAGCACGGTGCCATCCGGGGTGACGATTTCCCACTTGTTGGCGTAATGCTCCCAGCCGGCGTCGGCGTGCCGCACGGTGACGCTGAAATGATAGGCGTTGCCCCGCTGGCTCATGCGCACGCCGACCACGTCGGCTTCGCCGGCCAAGGCCAGGCTGGGAATGATCGCAAGGGCGCCGGCCATCGCGGCGTAGGTTAAACGTTTCATACCTCCTCCGTATCTCGGGGGACCTTTCGCGGCCGCCCGTCGGGTCCTATTGCCACATAAGTGAACACACCTTCGGTCACTTTTTCGCGCACGAAACTATCGGCGCGAATGGCCCACGCCTCGATGCGATAGGTCATCGAGGTGGTGCCGATTTTGCTCAGTTCGGTGTAGCAGGACACCACGTCACCGACACGCACTGGTCTGCGGAAAGTCATCGATTCGATTGCGATGGTGACAGTGCGGCCGCCGGAATAGTGTCGGCCGGCAATACCGCCGGCGATGTCCATTTGCGACAACAGCCAACCGCCAAAGATATCGCCGTTGGCGTTGGTGTCGGCAGGCATCGCCGCGGTCTGGATCGACAACTCGCCGCGCGGCCCTGGGTCCTGGTCTTGTTGCTTGGAATCTGCCATTACGCGTTCCCTGCCCTTGGCGAATCTATTGCCGATGCGCAAATAAGACGCCATGTCCCCGGCCCAGTGGGACGCAGCATCAGTTAATCCATAGCAGGAATTGGTCAAAGTGGCGAAGGCAGCCAAACAGAAAACCGCCGATCTGTTCGACGACGATACGGATACCGCGCCGAAAAAAGGCCGCGGTTACACCGCCAAGGACATCGAGGTCCTCGAGGGGCTGGAGCCGGTGCGCAAGCGGCCCGGCATGTATATCGGCGGCACCGACGAGCGCGCGCTGCACCATCTCGCCGCAGAGGTGCTCGACAATGCGATGGACGAAGCGGTGTCGGGCCACGCCGACCGCATCGAGGTCACCCTGGCCGACGACGGCACGCTGACGGTCACCGATAACGGACGCGGTATTCCGGTCGACCCGCACCCCAAATTCAAGAGCAAATCGGCGCTCGAGGTGATCCTGACGACGCTGCATTCGGGCGGCAAATTCGGCGATAAGGTCTACCAGACTTCGGGTGGCCTGCACGGCGTCGGTGTCAGCGTGGTCAACGCCCTGTCGGAGACCTTGCATGTGGAAGTGGCGCGCGACCGCCAAGTGTGGGCGCAGGATTATCAGCGCGGCAAACCGAAGAGCAAACTGAAGAAGGTCAAGGCGTCACAAAACCGCCGCGGCACCTTGATCACGTTCCGGCCCGATCCGGATATCTTCGGCGACCAGGCACAATTCCGGCCGCAGCGGCTCTACGCGATGGCGCGCTCCAAGGCCTATTTGTTCCGCGGCGTGCAAATTCGCTGGTCGTGCGACGCTGGCTTGGCCGCAGCCGCCGATATCCCGGCGCAGGAAACCTTTCACTTTGCCGGCGGCATCCTCGACTATCTGCGCACCACGATGGGCGACCGGCCGCTGGTGGGTGCGGCGATATTCAGCGGGCGTGCCGACCTCAACGGCACCAAAGGCAACGTTGAGTGGGCCATCTGCTGGCCGGCCGACGGCGATGGTTTCGTCAATTCCTACTGTAATACGGTGCCGACGCCCGAAGGCGGCAGCCATGTATCCGGTATCCGGGCGGCGCTGACCAAGGGGCTCAAGGGCTACGGCGAACTAACCAATAACCGGCGCGCCAGCCGCATCACCGCCGACGACATTTTCGACGGCACCGCCGTCATGCTGTCGCTGTTCATCGGCGATCCTCAGTTCCAGGGGCAAACCAAGGAACGGCTGTCGATGCCGGAAGCGGCCCGCGTCGTCGAAGCCCAGGTGAAAGATCATTTTGATCTGTTCCTGTCGGCCGACCCGGGCACCGCCGATGCGCTGCTCGACTGGGCGATCGAGCGCGCCGAGGAACGGCGCCGGCGGCGCGAGACCCGTGAGCTGGCCCGCCAGACGGCGACCCGCAAGGTGCGCTTGCCGGGCAAGCTGGCCGATTGCTCGCGCAGCAGCGCCGAGGGAACCGAACTGTTCATCGTCGAGGGCGATAGCGCCGGCGGGTCGGCCAAGCAGGCGCGCGATCGCGAAACCCAGGCGATCCTGCCGTTGCGCGGCAAGATATTGAATGTCGCCAGCGCGACCGCCGATAAGCTGGCTGCTAACCAGGAATTGCGCGATCTGACCCAGGCGCTTGGCTGCGGCTCGGGCAAGACCTTCGACCTGGAAAAGCTGCGCTACGAGCGCATCATCATCATGACCGATGCCGACGTCGACGGCGCCCATATCGCCTCGCTGTTGATGACGTTTTTCTATCGCGAAATGCCCAAGCTGGTCACCGACGGTCACTTGTATCTCGCTGTGCCGCCGCTCTACCGCCTGGCGCGCGGCGGCGAGGTTCGCTACGCGATCGACGACAAGGAACGCGAGCGGCTCCTCAAAGAAGAATTCTCGGGCCCCGGCAAGGTCGAGATCAGCCGCTTTAAGGGGCTCGGCGAAATGCCGCCGGCGCAGCTCAAAGAAACCAC
>JBFKGW010000400.1:0-3362 GCA_041633145.1 Alphaproteobacteria bacterium | reverse complement strand
GTGCGTCATCGGGTACGGCGAAATCAGCGCCCGCCTCAAGGACGATCCCGAGACCAAGCAAGAGGGCAATCCCTACGCCTCGTGGATCGCTATGTATTCGAGTGACGAATATCAGGAGGTCGCCCGCGCCCATGCCGAGGCGCTGGACCATCTATGGCAGGAACGCGCCGGCGGTGCGCGCTTGCACCAGCTCGCTACCACATTCGCCCAGGCGACCCAGTTGGAAGTGGATTTTTGGCAGATGGGCCTCGATGCCGCCGAAGCGGAAGCCGCCGAATCCACAGAAGATTAGATTTGCGTCACCGCGTCAGCGGGGCGCCAAGCTCGGTCACTTCGATAATGATGTGCTCGTTGACGCTGCGCACGCGGCCATCGTCCCACAGAACCGGGACAGCATCGGTACCTTTCGTCACTTTGTAGCGGCCTTCGGCGAGCCCAGTGCGTGCCATGCCGGATTGCGCCTGCGCCAATAGCTCGTCGCCAGTATAGGGATTGCCACGGCTAAAGGTGATTTGCGCGCCATGAACAGTAATGATCACGCCCCAGTCCTCGCTGTCGGCGAGCGCGTTGCCGATACGGCGGACCAGATTTTCCACTTCGCGCGCCGCTGCGGTGGGGCGGCTGATCGTCAAATCGCCGCTGACCGCGAGGCGGAAGCTAAACGGACCGGTCATGAGGCGGGAATCGAAGCGGAATTCTCGTTTCAGCGCCTCGGCCATCGCCGGGGTCAGCGCCGACGGTTCGCTCTTCGCTTGTTCGGCGAGCCCGTCGAAGCAGGCCAGACGCTCGCCGTCGCTGTCGATTGCTGCGCAGCGGGCGATATCGTCGCGCAGGCCGGCATGGCCGGGCGCCGCAGTAAACGCCAAGGCCATGAATGCGCCAGTTACGGCGGCAGAAACACGCATGAACTCTCCCAAAACACGCTTATTCTTGTTGTTGGCTGAAATGATGCGCTTTCGCGCCCGCCGGTTCAAGGGTCGAGCCGGCCGATGACGGCAATGTGTCGCTATTTGCCGTGGGCGGGAGTGCGCCTATATTGCCGGCCATGAACGACCCGCTAAACAGCCTGGGCATTGCCAAGTTGCCGCGCGACACCCGCGTGGTCGTCGCCATGTCGGGCGGGGTCGACAGCTCGGTGACGGCGGCGCTGTTGCGTGACCAGGGTTACGATGTCGTCGGCATCTCGCTGCAGCTATACGATCACGGCGTCGCCGCCGGTAAGACCCGGGCGTGCTGCGCCGGGCAGGATATCTATGACGCCGGCCGGGTCGCCGACCGGCTGAGCATTCCCCATTATGTCCTCGACTACGAAGCGCGGTTCCGCGCCGATGTCATCGATGCCTTCGCCGACGCCTATGTGCGCGGCGAAACGCCGATCCCTTGTGTGGCCTGCAACCAAACGGTGAAGTTTCGCGATCTGTTGGCGACCGCGCGGGATCTCGATGCCGATGTGTTGGCGACCGGTCACTATATCCGCCGGGTCGACGGTCGCAACGGCGTCGAACTCCATCGCGCCGCCGATCCGACGCGCGACCAAAGCTACTTTCTGTTTGCGACGACGCGCGAGCAGATGGATTTCCTGCGGTTTCCGCTCGGCGAGCTGCCCAAGGACGCGGTGCGCGCGCTGGCGCGCCGCTATGATCTGGTGACCGCCGACAAGCCGGACAGCCAGGACATTTGCTTCGTCCCCGAAGGCAACTACGCCAACATCGTTGAACGGCTGCGGCCGGAGGCGGGCGATCCGGGCGATATCGTCGATCTCAATGGTGCCGTATTGGGCCGCCATCAGGGGATCATTCACTACACGATCGGCCAACGCCGGGGGCTTGGTATCGGCGGCCGTTCGGGGGTCGGCGAGGACGATGCGGCGCTCTACGTGGTCCGCCTCGAGGCCGACAGCAAACGGGTCGTCGTCGGTCCGCGTTCGGCGCTGGCGGTCAGCCAAGTTCCGGTCAGCGGCATTAACTGGCTGGGCGACACCGCCGACCCACCGGCCAGTGGTATCGACATTACGGTCAAGCTGCGCTCGACCCAGGCGCCCCAGCCGGCGCGGCTGTACGGCCGGCCGAACAGCGCCGCTCTGGTGGAACTGGCGGCGCCCGAATTCGGCGTCGCGCCAGGGCAGGCAGCGGTGTTTTACGACGATACGCGGTTGCTCGGCGGCGGTTGGATCGAGCGCGCGGAACCAGCGGAGGTTGCGGCATGAGTACCTATGTTCTGGTCCACGGCGCCTATCACGGCGCCTGGTGCTACGCCAAAGTGGTGCCATTGCTCGAGGCAGCCGGCCACACGGTGATAGCGGTCGATCTGCCGGGGCACGGCGATAATCCGGTGCCGCGTGAGGAGATCACGCTGGCCGCCTATGTCGACCACGTGCGCCAGATCGTCGATGCTCAGGCCGAACCGGTCATCCTGGTCGGCCACAGCTTGGGCGGCATGACGATCAGCCAGGTCGCCGAAGAGCGGCCGAACAAGGTTGAAAAGCTGGTCTTTTTGACCGCGATGATGCCGAAGGATGGCGAATCACGGGCCGATGTCGCGACGCGGGTCGACGACAACCCAGCGGTCATGCAGGCGCGGGTACCGACCGACGACAGCCTGGCGTCGACCGTGCGCGACGATTTGATCAAGCCGCTGTTCTACGGTGATTGCAGCGACGAAGACATCGCTTTTGCCAAGGCGAACCTGGTGCCGCAGGCCGTCGAAGTGATCAACGCCAAGGTACGGCTGAGCGACGCCAACTACGGCCGCGTGCCGCGGGTGTTCATCGAATGCTTGCAGGACGGCGCCATTCCCATCGAGACGCAACGGCAGATGGTTGCCGCGGTGCCGTGCGAGACAGTGCTGACCCTGGATACCTCTCACTCGCCGTTCTTTTCGGCACCGCAAGCGTTGGCGGATCAGCTGCTATCGCTGTGATGCGGGTTTTGCTGCCCACCCCCGGCCTAATTTCGTAATCTATCCTTAGGTCCGGTGCTGTTGCGCGCCGATTTGTGTTGCCCAGAACAATCGTACCAAAGAGGAGAACCGCCATGCTGACCACCCGCAATCCGTCGACCGTCGCGCCGCCCGCCGGCCTCTACAGCCATTCGGTGGAAATTCCCGCCAACGCCCGCTGGCTGGTTACCGCCGGCCAGGTTGGCGCCGCTCCCGACGGTAGCGTTCCCGAAGGCTTCGAGGCGCAACACGACCAGATCTGGCAGAACACCATCGCCATCCTCAACGATGCCGGTTTCGGCGTCGAAGACATCGTGCGCCTCAACGTTTTCTCGACCGATCCCAACGGCCTGCCGCACGTGATGGCGCACCGCAAGAAATACCTCAGCCCGGACCACACACCGGCCTCGACCTGGCTGGTCATC
>JBFKGW010000399.1:0-3368 GCA_041633145.1 Alphaproteobacteria bacterium | reverse complement strand
GAACGCTGCCGCCAGTTCCTTACGACCAACTACTGATTCACGGTCTACGGGAATAAGGTCTAAAATCGGACCAACGGCGTAGCAGACGCCGGCAAAAAACAAAGTTTGGGAAAGAGAGGAGATCAGGTTCATGAAAAAGCTTACAGGTTTGATGGTCGCCGCTGTTCTGGCGCTGGCGGCGACCAGCGTGGCGGCGGATGAGATCCGCATCGGCACCGAAGGCGCCTACCCGCCCTTCAATGAGAAGAACGAAAAGGGCGAATTGATCGGCTTCGACCTCGACATTGCGCGGGCGCTTTGCGCCAAGATGGGCGCCAGCTGCACCTACGTAGCGCAAGACTGGGACGGCATCATCCCGGCGCTCAACGCCAAGAAATACGACGCCATCGTCGCCAGCATGTCGATCACCGACGAGCGTAAAAAACAGGTCGATTTCACCGAGCCCTACTACGCCAACTTCCTGGCCTATATCGCCAAGAAAGGCAGCGGCCTGAAGACCGATATGGCCGGTCTCAAGGGCAAGGTGATCGGCGCCCAGCGCGCCACGGTTAGTGCGCAGTATCTCGAGGACAACCTCCGCAAAGACGTCAAGATCAAGCTGTACGACACCCAGACCGCAGCCTACAGCGATCTGAAAACCGGCCGCCTCGACGCCATGCTGTCGGACATCTATCCGGCGCTGCAGTGGATCAATGATCCCGCCAACAGCGACTATGAGCTCACCGGCGAGCGGATCGACATCGACGACCGGATCGGCATCGCGGTGCGTAAAGGCGATCCGCTGCGCGAGAAGCTGAACGCGGCGCTCGAAGGTATTCTCCAGGACGGCACCTACGAGGCGATCAGCACCAAGTATTTCGGCAAGAACATCTACTAGGCTGGCGGGCGTCCCGAGGTATCGGGGCGCTCCCAACGCGGCAGGTAAGGACGATGTGGCCGGAAGCGCTCAGTTTTGGCGATAAGGGGTTCGGCGACGAAATCCTGTTTATCGGCGCGCCGTTGACGGTTCAACTGGCGCTGGCGTCGCTGGCGCTGGGTCTGCTGTTGGGGATGCTCAACGCCGCCATGGGCCTGTCGCCGCTGCGCGTGCTGCGCGGCACGGCCGACGTTTACACCACGGTGATCCGGGGCATCCCGGAATTCCTAGTGGTGCTGGTGATTTTTTTCGGCAGCAACGAGTTATTGATCTTCTTTGCCACCAACGTGTTCGGCTACCAGGGCCAAGTGGAAATGAGCCGTTTCGTCGCCGGCACCTTGGCGCTGGGGCTGATCTTCGGCGCCTACGCCGGCGAGGTCTTTCGCGGCGCTTTCCTGGCGGTGCCCCCTGGCCAGGTCGAGGCGGGTTTGGCCTGCGGTATGAGCAAGTGGCAGATTTTCATCCGTATCCGCATGCCGCAGATGTGGCGCTATGCCATCCCCGGCCTCGGCAATTTGTGGATGGTGCTGCTCAAGGACACCTCGCTGGTCTCGGTGATCGCGCTCGACGAAACCCTGCGCTGGTCCAAGGTGGCCGCCGAGCGCACCGGCCTGCCGTTCAGCGTCTATCTGTTCGCCGCGGCGATCTATCTCGTCTTGACCATCTTGTCCGATGCGGCCCGCTCGCGCCTCGAGCTGTGGTCGAACCGCGGCGTGCAACGGGCGTAGGAGCGTAGCGATGGATTTCGAGATCCTCACCCAATATGGCGGCCGCTACCTCGACGGCTTGTGGGTCACCGTTCAGCTGCTGGCGCTGGCATCGATAATTGGCCTCGTGATCGCCGTCCCCCTCGCGCTGGCCCGCGTCTCGAGCAACATTTTTGTGTCCAGCGCCGCCTACGCCTATATTTACGCCTTCCGTGGCACGCCGCTGCTGATCCAACTGTTCCTGATCTATTTCGGACTGGCGCAGTTCGAGGCGGTGCGCGAAAGTTTTCTCTGGCCGGTGCTGCGCGACGAATTTTGGGCCGGCCTGATCGCCCTCACCCTCAACACGGCCGCCTATGTCGCCGAGATTTTACGCGGCGGCATCATGGGTGTGCCGCGCGGCGACATCGAGGCCGGGCGGGCCGCCGGCATGTCACCGGCGCTGATGTACCGCCGCCTGATCCTGCCCAAGGCCTTCCGCATCGCCTGGCCGGCCTACGGCAACGAGGTGGTGCTGTTGCTCAAAGGCAGCGCGCTGGTCAGCACGATCACCGTGCTCGACCTGATGGGCGAGACGCGGACGATCTTTTCGCGCAACTACTCGCTCGACACCTTCATTTATGCCGGCGTTCTGTATTTGCTGATCACCTTCGTGCTGACCCGCGGTTTTCGCATGGGTGAACACCACCTCAACCGCCACCTGCGGGCTCAAACCGCGGCGGCGTAAGTGGTGCCAATTAGCTAAATCGATCCGGCCTCGACCATATAGTTGTTGGCGGTGCACATGGCGGCGTCGTCCGACGCAAGGAACAAGACCATGCGGGCCAGATAGACCGGTTCGATGGCGTCCGGCAGACACTGCCGATCGAGCGCTTTTTCCAGCGATTCCGGCGTGACCCACAGCTCCTTCTGGCGTTCGGTCATGACCCAGCCGGGCACCACCGTGTTGACCCGAATGCGGTGCTTGCCCAGATCGCGGGCGAACGAGCGGGTGAGACCGTGCACGCCCGCCTTCGAGGTGGTGTAGACCGGCATGCCGCCTTGCGCTTCCCACCACGAGTTGGAGCCGAAATTGATGATCGAACCCTTGCCCGCCGCGATCATGCCCGGCGCGACCGCCTGAATGGCGAAGAACATGTGGCGGATCAGGGTGGCGATGCGTTCGTCGTAATAGTCGGGCGTCACCTCTTCCCAGGCGTGGCGGTCGTCGCGCGCGGCGTTGTTGACCAGCACCGTGGCCGGTCCGAGAGCCGCCTCCATCGCTGAGAAGCTCGCCTTCAGCGCATCGATATCGCGCAAATCGCAGCCTTCGAAGTGGACTTGTCTGCCGTCCGCCGCCAACTCGTCGGCCAGCTCAGTGCCGGCCTCCGCGTCGAGATCGACAAAGCCGATGCGCGATCCTTGTGCGGCGAAGGCGCGGACCGTCTCGGCGCCGATACCCGACGCGCCGCCGGTCACAAAGACCACAGCATCCCTCAAACTGGGATAGGTTGCAAAGGACATGGGGAACCTCGCTTCATTTGGTTGCATGGCCCATGTCCGTCATTCTGAACCGGGGGTCAAGCCTCCGGGCTGCGCCAACGCGGCGACCGCGCGGCTTACCGCTTCGCGGAACAGCCTTTCGGTGGCAAATACGATCGAACATAGGTCTAACCGCAACCGGTGTTTGCTGCACTGGCCGCGCATTTATGACGCGCGTCGGATTGCGATGCGCGCGCTAATTCCTTTGAGTCGTGGCGCGGCGG
>JBFKGW010000398.1:0-3373 GCA_041633145.1 Alphaproteobacteria bacterium | reverse complement strand
GGAGCGCGCAGTTCGATGAGCCGCTTCAGGCGATTGTTGCGGTTGATCACCCGCCGATACAGATCGTTCAGGTCGGAGGTGGCGAACCGGCCGCCATCGAGCGGGACCAGCGGGCGCAACTCGGGCGGAATGACCGGCACGACATCAAGCACCATCCATTCCGGACGGGCGCCGGATTCGATGAACGCTTCGATGATCTTCAAGCGCTTGACGAATTTCTTGCGCTTGGCTTCCGATCCGGTTTCCTTGAGATCGGTGCGCAGTTTGGCATGCTCTTCCTCGAGATCGATGCCGGCGAGCATGAACTTCAGCGCCTCGGCGCCGATCATCGCGGTAAACGCTTCGTCGCCATATTCGTCCTGGGCGGCGGCGAATTGCTCCTCGCTCAGCAGCTGGTGCAACTCGAGATCGGTCAAGCCGGGTTCGGTGACGATGAAATTCTCGAAGTAAAGCACGCGCTCGAGCGCGCGCAGTGTGATGTCGAGCAGCAAGCCGATGCGGCTCGGCAGCGACTTCATGAACCAGATATGGGCAACCGGCGAGGCCAGTTCGATGTGCCCCATACGCTCGCGCCGCACGCTTTGCAGCGTGACTTCGACGCCGCACTTTTCGCACACGATGCCGCGGTATTTCATGCGCTTGTACTTGCCGCACAAGCACTCGTAGTCCTTGATCGGGCCGAAGATACGCGCGCAGAACAGACCGTCGCGTTCCGGCTTGAAAGTACGATAGTTGATGGTCTCCGGCTTCTTGATCTCGCCGTAAGACCAGGAACGGATGCGTTCCGGGCTGGCGATCGAGATGCGGATCTCGTCGAAGTTTTGCGGTCCTTGCTGCTGCTGGCCGAATACGTTGACGAGTTCGTTCATGAAATTACTCCCGTTAGAAGTTCAGCTCGAGTTCCCAGGCAACCGGTCTGACGTCAGGTACCGGTTTGCCTGAGTTGAACATCGAGCCCGAGCGACCGAAGTTCCTTCACCAGTACGTTGAAGGATTCCGGGATACCCGCTTCGAAATTGTCGTCGCCGCGCACAACGGCTTCATAGACCTTGGTGCGTCCCGCCTTGTCGTCCGACTTGACGGTGAGCATTTCCTGTAGCGTGTAGGCCGCCCCGTAGGCTTCGAGCGCCCACACCTCCAGTTCGCCGAACCGCTGCCCGCCGAACTGCGCCTTGCCGCCCAGCGGCTGCTGGGTGACCAGACTGTACGGGCCGATCGAGCGTGCGTGGATCTTGTCGTCGACCAGATGGTGCAGTTTCAACATGTAGATGTAGCCGACCGTGACTTTACGGTCGAACCGCTCACCCGTGCGGCCGTCGATCAAACGCACCTGCCCCGATACGTCGAGTCCGGCGGCTTCGAGATGCTCGTTGATCTCATCCTCGGTCGCACCGTCGAACACAGGTGTGGCCATCGGCACGCCTTCGCGTAAATTGGTTGCCAGCTCGACCACTTCGCCGTCGGCCAAATCGGCGACATCGGCGTCATAAATATCCTTGCCGTACACGTCGCGCAGTTTCTTGCGCATCTGATCGGCCGAGCCCGAACCGTTAAATGATTCGAGCAATTCGCCAATCTGCCGGCCGAGGCCGTGCGCGGCCCAGCCGAGATGGGTCTCGAGGATCTGTCCGACGTTCATGCGCGACGGTACACCGAGCGGATTGAGCACGATATCGACCGGCGTACCATCCTCCAGATAGGGCATATCTTCCATCGGCACGATACGTGAAATCACACCCTTGTTGCCGTGGCGGCCAGCCATCTTGTCGCCCGGCTGTAGCTTGCGCTTCACCGCAACGAAGACCTTGGTCAGTTTCATCACGCCCGGCGGCAGTTCGTCACCGCGCTGCAACTTGTCGACCTTGTTCTCGAAGCGCGCTTCCAGAGCCGACACCGAGGCATCGAAGTTCTTATGGAGCGCTTCGATTTGCGCCATGCGCTTGTCGGTCTTTACGGCGATCTGGCGCCATTGCCCCGGCGTGTAGTCGCTCAGAACCTTCTCGGTAATCCGCGTGCCTTCGGCGAGCCCTTTCGGTCCCTTGACCGCGACCTGGTTTGCCAGCAACTCCTTCAAGCGTCCGTAGAAGCTGCGCTCGAGGATCGCTTTTTCATCGTCGCGGTCTTTGGCCAGACGTTCGATTTCGGCCCGCTCGATCGACAGAGCACGTTCGTCCTTGTCGACGCCGCGCCGCGAGAACACCCGCACCTCGACGACGGTGCCGGTTACGCCCGGCGGCACCTTAAGCGAGGTGTCGCGCACGTCGGCGGCTTTCTCACCGAAGATCGCCCGCAGCAGTTTCTCTTCAGGCGTCATCGGCGATTCGCCCTTCGGCGTGACCTTACCGACCAGAATGTCGCCCGGATTGACCTCGGCACCGATATACACGATGCCCGCCTCATCCAGGTTCTTCAGCGCTTCTTCGCCGACATTGGGGATATCGCGGGTGATTTCTTCCTGGCCCAGCTTGGTGTCGCGGGCCATCACCTCGAACTCTTCGATATGGATCGACGTAAACACGTCGTCGCGCACAATGCGCTCGGAAATCAAAATCGAATCTTCGAAGTTGTAGCCCATCCACGGCATGAATGCGCACAGCACATTCTTGCCCAGCGCCAACTCGCCGAGATCGGTCGACGGGCCGTCGCCAATGATGTCGTTCCTTTCGACGACATCGCCGACCTTCACCAGCGGCCGCTGGTTGATAGCGGTGTTCTGGTTGGAGCGCTGGAACTTCAGCAGATTGTAGATGTCGACGCCAGTGTCGCCGCCTTCGATGTCCTCGGTGGCGCGCACCACAATACGTGTCGCATCAACTTGGTCGACCACACCCGAACGCCGGGCAATGATCGCCACGCCGCTGTCGCGCGCGACCGTTTCCTCCATGCCGGTGCCGACCAGCGGCGCCTCCGACTGGATCAACGGCACCGCCTGGCGCTGCATGTTCGAGCCCATAAGGGCACGGTTGGCGTCGTCGTTCTCCAGGAACGGGATCAGCGCTGCCGCCACCGACACGAGTTGCTTGGGCGAGACATCCATAAACTCGATGTCTTCCGGCAACGACATGACATAGTCGTTGTTCTGTCGGCAGCTGATCAGGGTGTCGAGAAATTTGCCGTTGCGGTCGAGAGTGGCGTTCGCCTGCGCGATCGTGTAACGGCCCTCTTCCATCGCCGACAGATAGATAACTTCGTCGGTGACTTTGCCCTTCGCCACTTTTCGGTAAGGGCTTTCGATGAAGCCGTACTTATTAACCCGGCCGTAGGTCGCCAACGAATTTATCAGGCCGATATTGGGGCCTTCCGGCGTCTCGATGGGACAAATCCGCCCGTAGTGGGTGGGGTGGACGTCACGAACCTCGAAACCGGCGCGCTC
>JBFKGW010000397.1:0-3381 GCA_041633145.1 Alphaproteobacteria bacterium | reverse complement strand
GGCGTCGACGTTCTCGCCTTCCCAGGCGAGGGTGCCGGCGACCGGTGCCAACAGACCGGCTAGAATGCGCAACAGGCTCGATTTGCCGCTGCCGTTGGGACCCGACAGCAGCAGCGCGCGGCCGGGATTGACGGCCAGGCCGAGGCCGGCAAATACCAGCCGGTCGCCGCGCACGCAGTCCAATCCCTGTACCGTTAGGCCCTGCATCGCCCCCCGCTCGTTTCCGCCAGTCCCGACCGGTCCGGCGCGGCGAACTTAGCAGACCACCGAGTCGGTGCCGAGAGGGTGCATGGCGTTGGTGGCGGACAAAAAAGACCGCCGGTTGGGGGTAACCGGCGGTCTCAGGCCCTGGATCAACATCGGCCCTGGGGGAGGGCTGGATGTCGGAGGCTGGCCGGCCGCGCCCGATGGAATTGACTCGGCCGGCAGGATTAATGTGGCGATACGGTTTGGCGACAGTTGGGTTTTATTGCGGCGGAATTGTGATTTTCAACGCGGCCGATTCAGCGCGAAAAGCGGCTCAGATCCAGATCCGCAGCCGCCGGATCGCCTGCTCGGCGTCAGCGCGCGAGACGCCGATGTCACGCAACAGCCGATCGTCCAGCGTCTGCAGATCACGCTGCCAGCGCTGCCGTATGCGGCGTCGACGCAGCGCGGTTGCCAACCGACCCCAAACTTTGATGGGTTCCTCGGTGTCGCGCATCTCCGGACTGGTTCGTACCCTGCGCAGGATGGAATTCGCGCGCGCGACGCCGATCGCGCGGGTCCGCTTATCGACCGGGCCGATCTGACGGGCCCGCAAACGACTAAACCGGTCTGCTAATGAGAAGAATGCCTGCGCCATCGCTCGAACTCCTGTCTGCGCCTTTATGCGGAGAACATGGGCTGTGACTGGAAATCAATCAAACGAATTATATTTATGATTTCGATCAAAAATTTTGATAGAAGGTGGCCATGGATTTGACCCTTGAAACCCCGCTGCTACGAACGCTAGTGGCGGTCTCGGAAACCGGCAGCTTCACCCGCGCGGCGGCGCAAGTGCACCGCACCCAGTCGGCGGTGAGCATGCAGATCAAGCGGCTCGAGGAGACGGTCGGTAAGCCGTTGCTCGAACGCGACCGCCGGCAGGCCCGCCTGACCCGCGAGGGCGAGGCGTTGGTTGCCTATGCCCGGCGCATTCTCAATTTGCACGACGAGGCGCTGGCCGCGGTGTCGCAGCCGGAAGTCACCGGTCTGGTGCGCATCGGCACGCCCGACGACTACGCCGCCGGGTTCCTGCCCCAGGTATTGTCGGATTTTGCCGAGACCCATCCCAACGTCGAAGTCGAGATGCGTTGCGAGATCAGCGCCAAAATATCTCAGGCCTTCGAGCGCGGCGAGGTCGATGTGGCGCTGTTGACCTCGGGATCGTGGCTCAAGGGCGGCGAGATTATCCGCCGCGAGCGGATCACCTGGGCGACCTCGGTGCGCCACATGGTGCACGAACGCGACCCGGTACCGCTCGCCGTCTTCGAGCCAGGCTGCCTGTTCCGCGAGTCGGCGCTGGTCGCGCTCGATGAGATCGAACGCCCGTTTCGGATTGCCTATTCCAGCGAATCCTATGCCGGCCTCGTCACCGCGGCGCTGGCCGGCCTGGCGGTCACGGTGATGGCCCGCAGCAGCGTGCCGGCTGGTCTGCGCGAGTTGTCGCCGGACGAGGGTTTCCCTGTGCTGCCGTCGGTCGATATCGCCTTGCTGCGGCCGCCGCCCGGCCGCTCCCACGCGGCCGACCGGCTAGCCGACCACATCGCCCAGCGCGTACCTATGGGAACGGTGGAGGCGACTTCGGCGCCACCGCCGTAAACGATCAAGGGTCTGAAGGCCGCCATGAAGTCCACTGCTGTCTGGGATTTGCCGACGCGTGTATGCCACTGGGTTCTGGCGGGATCGGTCATTCTCGCGCTGATCATCACCGAAGACGAGGGTTTTCTCTACGCCATCCACGTGATTTTGGGGGTGACCGCGTTGATGCTGGTGCTGTTTCGCATAGGTTGGGGGTTCGTTGGCGGAACCCACGCGCGCTTCTCCGAGTTTGTCGCCGGTTGGTCCGCTGTGTCACGATACTTCGGCCAGCTTCTACGATTAGTTCCGCCGCGCTACATCGGCCACAACCCGCTCGGCGCTTGGGCGGTTCTGGTGCTGCTTGCGTTGACCCTGCTGACGGCAGGGACCGGCGTATTGGCGGGAGGACTCGCGGGTGCGGCAATGGCCGACGCGGCTTCGGATATCCACGAGGCGTTCGCTTCGTTGCTGCAAATCATGGTGTTTATCCATATCGCCGGGGTGCTCATCGACTGGGCGCTGACGCGCGATAACCTCGTCGCCGCCATGTGGCACGGCCGCAAGCGATTTGAAGAATCCGGGGAAGCCCCGGTTGGGCCGCTCGACGCTCGTGGCGGGAGCGTTTGGCTGGCGGCGGTAATTGCCGCGCCGCTGGTTGTTTTGGGAGGCTATGTGGCGGGCCAGATAGACCTAACGCAGGCGCCGGGAGAATCCGAGCTCGAACCCGAAAGCGAGAGTGAAAGCGACGACGAATCTAGGGGCGACTAGCGTCTTTTCGGTTCACTCGCCAGTATAATTCTAGCGAACGCTAGCTTGGCGCGCCGTTGCCTTTGGCATATATACGGTAGCACAAGTAGTAGCGAATTCTGACGCCGTTTGGGTCGCCACCCGCCCGTCAGGCCAGCCCAAAATCTCGCCGTTCGGCAAACGAAAAGGAATCCGTCGATGTCCACGACCGGCCAAGACAGCCTGAAGACCCGCCGCACCCTCGATGTGGGTGGCACCACATACGATTATTTCAGTTTAAACGAAGCCGCTGCGAAGTACGGCGACATTTCCCGCCTGCCCTATTCGTTGAAAGTGCTGCTGGAAAATCTGCTGCGCTACGAAGACGGCCGCACGGTGACAGTCGACGACGTCAAGGCGATTGTCGATTGGCAGAAGGAACGCAAATCGAGCCGCGAGATCGCCTACCGCCCGTCGCGGGTGTTGCTGCAGGACTTCACCGGCGTACCGGCCGTGGTCGATCTGGCGGCGATGCGCGAGGCGGTGCAAAACCTCGACGGCGATCCCCGGCTGATCAACCCGCTGTCGCCGGTCGATCTGGTGATCGACCATTCGGTCATGGTCGACAGCTTCGGCGACGAAGATTCGTTCGCCAAGAACGTCAAGCTCGAGTTCGAGCGCAACGGCGAACGCTACGAATTCCTGCGCTGGGGGCAGGCGGCGTTCAACAATTTCCGCGTGGTGCCGCCGGGCACCGGTATCTGCCATCAGGTCAATCTGGAATATCTGGCGCAGACCGTGTGGACCGATAATATCGAGGGCAGCACGGTCGCC
>JBFKGW010000396.1:0-3383 GCA_041633145.1 Alphaproteobacteria bacterium | reverse complement strand
GATGCGCTCGAGGCCGGCACCCAGTATTTGATCAACCACCCCGACGAAGCCTGGAAGTTGTTCCTCAAGGGCCACAAGGAGCTCGACGACGAGCTAAACCGGCGCGCCTGGCGCGACACGCTGCCGCGCTTTGCGCTCAGGCCCGCCGCGCTCGACCAAGGCCGCTACGCGCGCTTCGCCGAGTTTCTCAAGGCCCAGGGCATGATCAAGTCGCCGCCGCCGGTCGCCAAATATGCTGTCGAATTGAAGTGATCCGTTAGTCCGGTCGCCTTCTGGTCAAAACGCAACGCCAACACTCCTCTCCCATGGGGAGAGGGGCTGTGAAGCGAACCGTCGTGCAACAGCTCGGCGAAAGTCGCTTCACAGATATTTATTTCGGCTGGTTTACGCCGCGCCACTGGCGCGACGGTCCAGCCTCAATCCCCTCACCCGGCTCGCTAAAGCTCGCGACCCTCTCCCGGAGGAAGAGGGTTTTGGAGCGCTACTTCGCGGGAGCAGGCGCGCCCAAGTCGAAGCGAACCGCTTCTTCGACGACCTCTTCTTCGCCACGACGGGCGGCGGCCTGCTGGCGCGCCCACAAGGTGGCGTAGGCGCCGCCCTGAGTAAGTAAATCGGCGTGGCGGCCGCGCTCGATGATGCGGCCCTGATCGAGCACGATAATCTCGTCGGCGTTGACCACGGTCGACAGCCGGTGCGCGATCACCAGCGTGGTACGGTCGGCCGACACCTCATCGAGCGATTTCTGGATCTCGCGTTCGGTGTGGGTATCGAGCGCCGAGGTCGCTTCGTCGAACAGCAGGATCTGCGGCTGCTTGAGGATGGTTCGGGCGATTGCCACCCGCTGCTTTTCGCCGCCCGACAGCTTCAAGCCGCGCTCGCCGACCCGGGTGTTATAGCCATCGGGCAAACCCATGACGAAATCATGGATCTGCGCCAGCCGCGCCGCTTCCTCGACTTCCGAGGGCGTCGCGCTGGGGCGGCCGTACTGGATGTTATAGAACACCGTGTCGTTGAACAGCACCGTGTCCTGGGGAACGATACCGAGTGCCGCGCGCAAACTTTTCTGCGTGACGTCGCGGATATCCTGCCCGTCGATGGTGATGCGGCCCTCATCGATATCGTAGAAGCGGAACAGCAGGCGCGAGATCGTTGATTTGCCGGCCCCCGAGGCGCCGACGATGGCGACCGTGCGGCCGGCCGGTACTTCGAAATCGAGGCCTTGCAGGATCGGCCGGCGCTGGTCGTAGGCGAAGGAAACGTTTTCGAAGCGGACCGCGCCGTCGCTCACAGTCAGCGGTGTCGCCCCCGGCGTGTCGGCGATTTCTCGCTCGACCTCGAGCAAGCTGAACATGTTTTCCATGTCGACCAGTGACTGGCGGATTTCGCGGTAGACGAAACCGAGGAAGTTGAGCGGCTGGAACAGCTGCATCATGTACAAATTCACCGCGGTAAACGCGCCGATCGTCATCGTCCCGTCGGCCACGCGGAAACCGCTGATCACCAGCAGGATGGTCAGTCCCGAAGCGATGATCACGCCCTGCCCTACATTGAGCAGCGACAGCGTGGTCAGGCTTTTGACCGCGGCGTGTTCGTAGCGCTGCATCGATTGGTCATAGCGCGCGGCCTCGTGCTCCTCGTTGCAGAAATACTTCACCGTCTCGAAATTGAGCAGGCTGTCGATCGCCTTGGTGTTAGCCTCGTTGTCGCTTTCGTTCATCGCGCGGCGGAATTTCAGCCGCCATTCGGTGAACAGCAGCGTAAAGCTGATGTAAATGCTGACGGTGACCAGTGTGATCGCGCTGAAGATGAAGCCGAACAGCGACCATAGGATGGCGCACACCAGGGTGATTTCCACCAGCGTCGGCAGAATATTGAACAGCATGAAGCGCAGCAGGAAATCGATGCCCTTGATGCCGCGCTCGATGGCACGGCTGAGCCCGCCGGTCTGGCGGTCGAGGTGGAAGCGCAGCGCCAGCCCGTGCAGGTGCCGAAAGACCCGGAGCGCAATGGTGCGGATCGCCCGCTGGCCGACCTTGGCGAAGACGAAATCGCGCAGCTCGGCAAAGCCCTGTTGCCCCACCCGCAACAGCCCGTAGCCGATCAGCAGCGCCACCGGCACAGCGATGAGGGCCGTTTCCGCCGGCTGGTCGAGAATATCGACCGCCTTGCCGAATACCCACGGCACCGCCACCGTCGCCGCCTTTGCTGCGACCAGGAGGATCACCGCAATGACGACGCGCGCCTTCATCTCCCACTGGCCGGGCGGCCACAGATAGGGCAGCAGCGAACGCAGCGCGCGGCGCTCCTGGCCCGGTATCGACGGCCGATCGGTATCGCCCATGGTGCGCATAATGAAATCCTTTTGCCCGGGTACGGGGCGCCCGGGCAAGTCCTTACGTCAAGGATTTAGCTTATCTGGCGGCAAAAACCAGCGGTAGCAACAAAAAGAACGACCAACAGACACGGGCTCGGGAGAAGGATTGTATTATTCGCTCAGGTGCGCCAGCGCAGGAAAAACCGTTCGGCCTTGCCAATCAGCCAGCTCACGGTGAGGCCGAGCAGCGACAGAATGACCACGCCGGCGATCAACTGATCGGTGGCGAACAGCGACCCGGCAGCCTGCACGTAGGCGCCGATGCCCTTTTCGGCGGCGATCAGCTCGGCCGCGACGATCAGAATGATCGCAATCGCCGACGACACGCGCATGCCCGACAGGATCGCCGGCAGCGCGCCCGGCAAAATGATCTTGCGCACGATGGAGAACCAGCTGAGGCCAAACGACTGGCCCATGCGGATCAAGCTCCGGTCCACATTATCGACCCCGCCATAGGTAAAGATGACGGTCGGGAAAAAGGTGCCGAACAGGATCAACGCCACCTTGGATTCTTCGCCGATGCCGAACCAGATAATGAACAAGGGCAGCAGCGCGATCTTGGGGATCGGGAACAGCGCAGCGACGAGCGGCGCAACGCCGGCGCGCACCGTTGAAAACAGACCGATGCCCAGCCCCAGCGCGATGCCCAAAACAGTGCCGGATGTCCAACCCAGGACAAGCCGTTGCAACGACGCGCCCAGATGCAGCCACAATTCACCCGACACCCAGAGGTCACGCAGCGCCGTCAATGCTTCGCTCGGCGCGGGCAGCACCAGCGCCGAAATCACGCCGGTGCGCGATCCGAACTCCCACAATACGATCAAGACGATAAAGACCACCGGTCCCAAGACCCGGATTGGCTTGGGCGCGAATCCGCCGCCGCGAAACTCGACCGGTCGGGCGTCCGTCGTCATATCAGCCATTAGTGAGCTCCATATCTGCCGCGACCGCCTCGTCGCGTAACAGGTGCCACAGTTTCGTTTGTACGTCGTCCAGCGCGGCCGCGCCG
>JBFKGW010000395.1:0-3387 GCA_041633145.1 Alphaproteobacteria bacterium | reverse complement strand
TTACGCAACACCACATCGTCGATGCGGCCGTTCTCAAGGTTGATCGATCCGCTCAGGCTGGGCGATTGCAGAGGTATGCGGCGGCTGGCGGCAATGGCGTCGGTGCGCGATGTAATGACGCCGGCCGTACCGACGGCGCCGATTGCCGACGGCAGCGGCGCGCTAGCCGGGCCCGGCGCAGTTTGCCCGCCGGGCGCCGCCTGTTGCGTTAACTCAGCCTGACGGGCTTGCTCGGCCTGTTGTGCTTCGCGGCGCGGACCTTCGTATAAAAATTGCCACCCGAACAAAATGGCCAGCGAGATGGCAATGGCCAAAAACATGTTCTTTTGATCCATCGCCTTACTCAGCCCTCGGGTAATTTGGCCAGGGTCGTCGGGCGCGCCGGACCGTGATCGTGATTACAAGGCCGGCTTTGCGGTACCGGATCGTAACCCGCCCCGCCCCAGGGGTGGCATCTGGATAGCCGTTTAATGGCGAGCCAGCTCCCCACAAAGGGGCCATGAACGCCGATTGCGTCTTGCGCATAGGCCGAACAACTCGGCTCGTAGCGACAGTGGGCGCCGAGAATCGGTGAGAGACAGTACCGATAGGCGATGATCAGGACGCGTAAGACCAACGAGACGGCTAAGCTAAAATATCTCATTGCATCGAACCCGCTTCCCGGCCCCGCGGCTGTTCATCGACCCAGACATCGAGATTCTGGAGCGCCGATTCAAGGTCGGTGATCAAATCATCGAAGGGGCGGCGCACGGTGTTGGCGCGGGCGATGACGACAAAATCGCGACCGGCAGCGGCGTGATTGGTCATGACCTGGCGCACGGCTTCGCGCAACCGCCGGCGCGCCCGGTTGCGCGTCACCGCATCGCCGACTTTGCGCGATGCGGTAAACCCGACGCGGATCGTATCGTCTTTTTGCTGTTCTGTTGGCGTCTCGGCGACTTGCAGCACCAGGCCCGGCGTCGCCCAACGCCGGCGCGTCGCTGCCACACGCAGAAAATCAGATCGCACCTTCAAGCGCTCGATAAGCGGCATTTCCTGGGTTCCGCAGTTGGCGATGGCGGTCCCGGACATTTGGCTCATGTTTCGTCGGTTCCAGATAGCGCGTGACGCGCCGGGCGAAACCCCGCGACGGTCGCGCTTAGGCCGACAGCTTTTTGCGGCCCTTCGCGCGCCGGCGCGACAGCACCCGGCGACCGCCGACTGTTTTCATGCGCGCGCGAAAGCCGTGCCGGCGTTTACGCACTAAGTTACTGGGCTGAAAGGTCCGTTTCACTGCCGCCGCTCCGTTTGTCCGCGGGCTTCAAACTGGCGCTGTATAGGGATTAGACGGTTCGAAGTCAACGCAAGCGGCATGTATTAGTGGCTGATCGCCGGTCACGCATAGGTGAATAGTTGAGAGCGAGCGTCCGCCCCACCTAGCGGTCTATAAAACAATAATCTACGATGGTTAAGCACGATGAGTGATGTACCCAATGCGCCGGCTGACAGCGCAGCCAAATCGTCTTCGCCCTTTTTCGTCCGAATCGCGCTCGTTGCGGTGTTGATCGCCGGATTTGCGGCGTTCTTTGCCTTCGATCTCGACCGCTATGTCTCGTTCGAGAGCCTACGGAATAACCGCGCTGAGCTGCTCGAATTCGTCGCGCGCAACGGATTCTGGGCGGTTTTGCTGTTCGGCGCGGTCTATGCGGTGGTGGTCGCTTTTTCACTGCCCGGGGGCGCGCTCATGACGATTACCGGCGGGTTCCTGTTCGGCTGGCTCGGCGGCGGTCTGATTGTGGTTGTCGGCGCGACGATCGGGGCAACCGCCCTGTTCCTCATCGCTCGCACCGCGGTCGGCGGATTTCTCGAGGCCAGGGCCGGACCGTTCGTGCGCAAGATGGAAGATGGTTTCCGCCAAAACGCCTTCAGCTATCTGCTGGTGCTGCGCCTCATCCCGCTATTCCCGTTCTGGCTGGTTAATTTGGTGCCAGCACTGATCGGCGTTTCGACGACAACCTACGTATTTGCGACGTTCATCGGTATCATACCCGGGACCTTCGTCTACGCGTCCGTCGGTAACGGCTTGGGCGCGCTGTTCGATGCCGGCGAGTCGACGGATACGCTGCTGATGACCATCTTCCAGCCGCAGTTCCTTGCCCCGCTGATCGGTCTTGCTGTCTTGGCGGTCCTGCCGGTGATATACAAAAAATACCAGAGTCGGCGGCAGTAAGCGCCTTCTGCCTCGTTTGCTCTAAACCATTCTGCACAGGGCTGATAACGTCATGGCTAACACGCTAGAAGTCGATGTGTGTGTCATCGGGGGCGGCTCCGGCGGCCTTTCGGTGGCTGCGGGTGCCTCGCAAATGGGCGCCAAAACAGCCCTGTTCGAACGCGGCAAAATGGGCGGCGATTGCCTGAATTACGGCTGCGTCCCCTCGAAAGCCCTGCTCGCTGCCGGCCACGCCGCCGCCCATTACGGCCACTCGGGGGTATTTGGCATCGAGGGTGGTCCTGCCCGGGTGGCGTTCGACAAAGTCAATGACCATGTCCACGGCGTCATCGCGGCGATTGCGCCCCATGACAGCGTCGATCGTTTCGAAGGGCTGGGCGTCAGCGTTGTGCAAGAGGCCGCCCGGTTCACCGGCCCGCAAGAGGTAACCGGCTCGGCCGGCACGCGCGTGCGCGCCCGCCGGTTGGTGGTCGCCACCGGCTCGTCGCCGGCGGTACCGCCGATTCCCGGCCTCGATACGGTGGATTATTTGACCAATGAGACGGTATTCGACCTGCGCGACTGTCCCGACCATCTCGTTGTTGTCGGCGGCGGTCCGATCGGGCTGGAGATGGCGCAAGCCCATCGCCGGCTGGGCGCCCGGGTGACCGTGTTGGAGGCGCTGGAGGTTCTCGGGCCCGATGACCGCGAGCTTGCCGCGGTGGTGCGCGCGCGCCTGGTCAAAGAGGGGGTGGAGATCCACGAGGGGACCGCCGTTAAAAAGGTCGAGAAAACCGAGCACGGCGTGACCGCGATGGTCGAGCAAGACGGCACCGAGCAACGCGTCAACGGCAGCCATATCCTGGTCGCGACCGGCCGCCGCGCCAACATCGACGGCCTCGATCTCGATGCCGCCGGGATTGAACATTCGCGCAAGGGGATCGAGGTCGATGCGCGCCTGCGAACCTCCAACAAGCGGATTTTCGCCATTGGCGATGTCGCCGGCGGTTATCAGTTCACCCACGTCGCCGGCTACCATGCCGGTATCGTCATCCGCAACGCGCTGTTTCGCTTGCCGGCGAAGGTCAATTACAACGCCGTCCCCTGGGTCACCTACACCGATCCGGAACTGGCCAATGTCGGCCTCAACGAGGCGGCGGCGCGCGAACAGTATGGCGATGCGGTGCGTGTCTCCGCCG
>JBFKGW010000394.1:0-3396 GCA_041633145.1 Alphaproteobacteria bacterium | reverse complement strand
GTGACCGACATTGCGTCGGGGCCGGCGAGATAGCACACGGCGGCAGCGACCTCGCCCGGCTCGACAAACCGCCGTGCCGGGATCCGATCGAGCATGCGCTCGACTTCGCTGGCGTCTTTGTACATCTCGCGCCGCGATTGCGTCAGTACGGTGGACGGCGCGACGGCGTTGACGCGAACGCCGTACTCGGCCCATTCGATGGCCAACATGCGCGTCATTTGAATCATGCCGCCTTTCGAGATGCCGTAAACCGTCCGCGCGGCAAATCCGGTCAAACCATGAGTTGAGGCAATATTGATGACGGCGCCTGGGCGATCCGCTTCGATGCAGTGCCGGGCAAGTCGGCCGGCGAGAAAATAGGCGCCCTTCAAATTGACGTCGATAACCGAGTCCCACTCGTCCCAGGTTACTTCGATTGCCGGTTTCAGCAGCGGCCGGCCGGCGTTGTTGACCAACAGGTCGAGACCGCCGAGGCCTTCGACGGCGGCGTCGAATCCCTGGTCGATGCTATCCTGCGACAACAGCTCCATAGCGATCGGAATGGCGGTCACTCCGGCCATGTCGGGATGGGCCACGAGGTCGTCGAGCGCACTTGCATCGCGACTCGTGACAGCGACATCATATCCGTCGCGCGCTAATGCCAAGGCGATATCGCGGCCCAATCCCCGTGATGCGCCGGTTACCAGGGCGCGGCGCGGGGCCGCCATGTCGGTCTGCGGTTGCGTTTCGGTCATCTCGCCAACTCCGAATTGGTGCGGTGCGACGGAGCCACTGCGACAGGGCGCCGCAAGCATCGTGCGGGCCGAGACTAGCGAAGCGGCCAATCCGTGACTAGACAGGGCGGGTACGAGTTCGGTAATTGCAGCGCTCTCGCCTGAACAGCGGGGATCCAACAGACTGAAAAGGGCGGGGTCGGTAATGCGCATTTTGGTATTGGGGGCCGGCGGCGTCTGCGGCTGTTTCGGCGGTCGGCTCGCTGAAGGCGGCGCCGACGTAACGTTTTTGGTGCGCGGGCGCCGGCGTGCACAACTCGAAGAAAACGGGCTGATTGTTCGCAGCGGCTTTGGCGACATCGTCCGGCCGGTGGCCACGGTCGGCAGCGACGAAATCTCCGCGCCGTACGATCTCGTGTTGCTGTCGTGCAAGGCGTACGACCTGGACGGCGCGATGGCGGCGATCGCCCCGGCCATGGGCCCCGACAGCGTAATCCTGCCTTTGCTCAATGGACTGCGCCAAATCGAAGTCTTGCAAGAGCGGTTTGGTGCCAAAAACGTGTGGGGCGGAGTTTGCTATATCGGCGCGGGCTTTGATTCCGAAACCGGCGAGATCCGCCATTTCGGCGACTTCCAGCGCATCGTCTTCGGCGAACTCGACGGCAAGCCAACAGCCCGGGCCGATGCGTTTGCCGCGCTCGACGCGACCGTCGGCTGCGATATCGAATTCAGTTCGGACATCGAGCAGACCATGTGGGACAAGTTCGCCATGTTGGCGGCGCTCGCCACGGCCAACATCATTACCCGCGCCACCGTCGGCGACATCCTCGAGGCGCCGTCAGGCGAAGCGTTTCTGCTCAATGCATTGGCCGAATGCCGCGACACGGCGGCGGCACTCAGCCATCCGATCACCGCGCCGACGCTGGAACTCTATAACCGCATGTTTACCACCCGCGGTTCGCCCTTCGCCGCTTCGATGTTGCGCGATCTGGAAGCCGGGCGGCCGACCGAGGGGGAACATGTGATTGGCGATTTGGTGCGCCGCGCCGCCGCACAAGGTATCGAAACGCCAATGCTGCGCTGTTCACTTGCTGCGATCGAAACCCACGAGGCCAAGCTGCGCAACGCAGCCGATCCAGCGACCGTGTGATACGACCGGTTTGAAATTGCCGATCACGGCGGAAGCACATACTTTTTCTCAGTTTCTAATCGGTGGTAGGTTCATACGATGAAACGTTTGTTAGCTGTCTTTGCCATTTTGGCGACGCTGGCCATCGCCCCGGCTAGCGCGCAAACCGCCAACAAAACCTTCAACGATGGGGTCGCCGCATTTCAAGCCGGCGATTACGCCACGGCGCTCAAGCTATGGATGCCGCTTGCCGAAGCGGACGATGCGGAAGCCCAGCGAAATATCGGTATCATGTATCAGCAGGGCCTGGGCTTGCCCCAGAATAATGCCGAGGCGGCCAAATGGTATCGCCGGGCGGCGGAAAACGGGCATGTGCGGGCGCAGCAGAATCTCGGTGCCATGTATGAAGAGGGTACCGGTGTGCTGCAGGACCACGCCGAGGCGGCGAAGTGGTATCGCATGTCGGCTGCGGGCGGCAATGTGAACGCCAAAATCATCCTTGGTGTGATGTACGAAGAAGGCCGGCCCGGTCTGCCGCTGAACGTTGTCCTCGCCCACATGTGGTACAATCTCGCCGCCGCCCAAGGCAGTGCCGATGCTGCCCGGTTTCGCGATGAATTGGCGCTGGACATGAGCGCCGAACAGGTTGCCGAGGCGCAGCGCCAGGCCCAGGACTGGCTGGTTAAAAACCCGCAATAGCGGCGCCTGCGCGGTCGGCTTGGTAAGCTGGTGTTAACCATACCCATTCGCCATACTTTGCCTGTCTAACGTACAGGGAGAGTAGATTATGGGCTCAATTCGCATGATCGCGGTGTCCGGCTTGTTGGCCGCCGGGCTGTTTCAAGCCGGTGCGGCTGATGCGCAGGACCGCGATGTTCAAGTCGTGCGCGGCGGCCAACCGGCGAGCATTACCGAAACCCGCGAAGCCAACGTGCGCGTATTCCGGGGTAGCCCGGCGACCACGACGGCTCCGGCCGACCATAAATTGGTTAGCAGCGAACCGGTCGACGATGTTGTGACAGCAGGGTCGAAGGTTTGGCTGCTCGACCAAGCCACCGGCAAGCTGCGCGTCTGTCGGTTGGCGGCAACCACCCAAGTCGGCGAACACCGGATCGATTGTCACACGCGCGCTTTGCCGCGCTAGAACTCGATCTCGCGGTAGTAGGCGGTCCGCGTTGCGCGGTCGACCCATAAAACGCGGGAGAACCCGGTCGGCTGGTCGCGCGGCCGGTCGCCGGACATCTTTTCGCCGGTCGGCCGATCCACATAGAGGGTGTCGGCGCGGTTGATTTCGTCCGGGTCCCACCAGGACCAGCGGTTCCAGGTCGCGCGCACGTCGTAACGCGCGTTGTTGCGCATGGCCAGAGGCACACTCACGAGATCTTTTTGGTCGGCGATCTGGTTAATCACGCCGGGCTCCGCGTAGGCGAAGCGGACGAAGTAGGACGAGTCGCGCACATGGAACGAATAGACGTAGACCGACGACATCGCCGCGGCGGCGTCGGCGCCAAACAGATTCTCGACGCCCGTTCGCGCCCGTTCCGTATCGGGGCC
>JBFKGW010000393.1:0-3413 GCA_041633145.1 Alphaproteobacteria bacterium | reverse complement strand
TTTCTTCCTTGCTCAGTGGATCGCGCGCCGGATCGATGTTGGTGGGGCTGGTTATGACCTGTTCGGGATCGACCGGGCCAGACGGCGCTTCTTGGCTGCTGGTGGGATCGTCCCACTTATTGCCGCCGACCGATCCCGCCGGCGGCGGCTCGCGCTTGAATTTGATCTCCTCCTCGTCGGTCAAGAGATCGTCGAGCGCCTCTTCCTCCTGCGTCGCTTGGGTATCCTTACCGCCAGCTTGCGCAGCAGCGGGCACCGCATGAATCTGCGCGCCAACGAGCGTAATCAGGACGACAGCGGCGGAATTCAAGACAAACCGCCGACCCGTGGCCGATAATCGCCCCAATGTACTGTCAGCGCACATTATGCGCTCCGTTAACCCGCGCTATCCGCATTATACGCCTATTCTAATGCCATCGGCGACGCCGTGTGAACACCATACACCGCAGGAAATAACCTGCTTCGATTACAAATATACTTTATATATCAATATCTTAATATTGATTTCGCCGCTGCTTGATCGATCGTTTACAGCATCGTCCGGCGTTTAAAATCACCGTTGCACCGGTTGTCACCGGACCGCCTTTTGCCTGGGTTAATCCTGACTATCATTCCTTCTGCGATCGCGCGCCGGGAACAGCGCGATCGTCAGCTGCCCCATCAGGTTATTGAACTGTGGGCTGTCGATAGCGGCGACTTGGCCGATCCGGGCCGTTGCTTGCGTCAGGGGGAGATCGCCGGCGCAATAGACGCCGGACACAGCGAAGCGCTCAGCCGGCGGCTGCACTTCCAAGGCTTTCGCCTGACCGCGGCAAATCGCGTCCGCGTCGACGACGTTACGCAGGTTGAAGGCGATTACAACGTGGCGTTTGCGCGAGTCTTCTTGCCGCGGATTTGTCGACAGGTTCAGGGTCGGGCCAAAGTTACGGCCCTCCATCGATTTGAGGACCGCCGTTTCAAATTCAGCCTTCGGCATGCCGAACGGATTGCCGACGATGACTGTCCGCAGCTCGTTGTCGCCAGTGGCGATAATGTAAAGTTCCGATACCCGGTAGCTACCCGAAATATTTTTGTGACCGGACACGGTCACTCCGCCTGCGCACGCCGCCAGACTGAGAACTGCCGCAAGCGACACCAGCCCACGTCTCGACTTGCCAAGCAGAGGTGCCACGATCCCGATCCGTCCCTGTCGTCCGGCCTGATTGCGGCCAGATCATGTCGTACTACGAGAGGTAGGTTTACCTGTCGACAATTTCCAGTGGGCCGGCTCGGCGGCCTTGTCATAGATTGGTTGATGTGCCAGATGGCGGCGCGAAACCCTCGCTGCATTAACGCTCGCATCCAAGCGGAACAATAGAAGGATCCTGTAAATGGCAAAAATTCCCCGCGTCTTATGGGACTCGATCAATACCGCTTTTCCCGAGCATGTCATGCTCTTGGGCACGCTGATGCCGGACGGGTATGTGCAGATCAGCCCGCGCGGCAGTGTCGTGGTGTATGACGAAGAAACCCTGGGCTTCTGGGCCCGAGGACATGGCACATCGCACGATAATATGAACGAAGGCGACAAGGTCACCTTGTTCATTCGCCATCAGGGTCTGCGCGAATATCTGCCGCAAGGCGCGATCGCGCGGTTCTACGGCACGGTCAGTTTTCATAAAGACGGGCCGGTGCGCGAAGCGGTCTGGGATAAAATGATCCAGGCCGAACGCGATCGCGACCCCGACAAAAAGGGCTATGCGGTTTTGGTCGCCGTCGAGCGGGCCGAGACCTTGGGCCACCAACCGCTGGACGAGTTCATCGAAGCCAAAGACTAGCCCGGGGCCGGCGCGTGCGGCTGTCGATCAGGCCGCCGCACGCCGCCGCCCGGCATACTGAAACACGTACACACCGGTTAGGATCAGCGCGCCGACGATATAGGCCTGGTAGCGCAGATCGGTTGCGGCGCCGAAAATGAAGGCGAAGAAGTTTCCGACCGGCATCAGCAGGCAGGCGGCAGAAATAACCCAGAGTACCCGTTCGAACGGCAACTCTCGCCCAGCACCAAAGCCTTCGAAGAATTTTGCCCAGGCGACGACACCCAGTAGACAGGCGACGACCGTGATGCCGATGTCGAGCGTCGAACCTTCGAGCAGGAGCGGCGTGTAGACAAACAGGAACGGCATGATCAGGATCATCGACGCCATTTTAAGCGCCTGATTGCCGGTCTTTACCGGATCCGACTGGGCTATCGAACTTGCGGCGAAGGCCGCAAGCGCAACGGGCGGCGTCACCGCGCTGACGACGGCGACCCAGTAGCTGATCATGTGGGCTGCCAGCGTCGGCACGCCGAGATCGGTCAGCGCGCCGACCGCGAAGATGGCCAGGATGACATAGCTCGCGGCGATCGGCAGGCCCATGCCGACGATGTAGCCGGCAATGATGATCAGAACGATGGTGATCGGCAGGATGCCGCCGCTGGCTTCGACGAGCAACGAAGCAACCCGGCCCGGCAGGTCGGACTTGGTGGCGGCCGAGAGCAAAATACCCAGTACACCGGCGATGCAACTGACCACCAACGTGTTGCGGGCGCCCGTTTCCAGCGACACCCAGATTGTCCTGACCATCTCGCTAAAGACGTCGCCCAAACCACGCAACTGCTTGATCTCATCGGGGACACCGATCATGCGTTCGTTGCTGGCCGATGTATCGACCCTATCGGCGATATCGATCGGCCCAACAACAAGAATTTCGCCGATCTTGAGCACGATGAAGGTGAACACTACCCAGAAACCGGCGTGACCGATGCCAATGCCGACATAGTCTTCGACAAACCACGAGAAGGGCGGCCCGATCTTCATCCCGAAGAAGAAAACGAAGATACCGACCGCGAACGAGATCGCCAGAAAAGGCTTCCATGACGTGTGCGAGCGTGCCGTCGGGACCGAATCGAGCAGATCGATCAGCTTCAACATAATGATCAGCACGATCGTCTTGGCCGCGGCGAGGAATGGCGAATCACCGATCACCAGGAAGAACACCATCGCCGGAATCGGGAGCAACAAATGCAATCGCGGGAGAATGTCACTCCACTGGGGTAATTCATTGGCCGGCACGCCGTGCAAACGGTCACGCACGGCGCGGAAATAGACCATCAGTCCGACCGACAAGTAGTACAGGACGGCGGGAATCACCGCGATCTTGACGATGTCGAAGTAGCTGGTCTCGGTCAATTCGGCGAGCAGGAACGCACCCGCGCCCATGATCGGCGGCATATAGGCGCCACCGGTCGAGGCGGCCGCCTCCACCCCGCCGGCGAAATCCGAGCGGTAGCCGACCCGCTTCATCAGCGGAATGGTGAACGTGCCCGTCGTCATCACGTTGGCCACGCCACTACCCGAAATCCTGCCGAACAAACCGCTGCTGATGACGGC
>JBFKGW010000392.1:0-3418 GCA_041633145.1 Alphaproteobacteria bacterium | reverse complement strand
GTGCCTACGACGCCAAGGCGCAAGGCTTCGCCCCCGGTGGCGCCAGCCTGCACAACTGCATGGCCGCACACGGCCCCGACGCCGACACGTTCAACGCCGCGTCTGAGGCCGAATTGGTGCCGCAGAAACTTACCGACACCATGGCCTTCATGTTCGAAACCAAATACGCGGTGCGGCCAACCAAGTTTGCGCTGGAGTGCCCGCAGCTGCAGGCCGATTACTACAAATGCTGGCAAGGGCTCGACTCCCACTTCCAGCCTTAATTGCCGACCGGCTCAGACTTGTGCAGCAGCCCTCCAACCTGCTCTCGCGCCGCACGACAACGCGCCGGTATCAACGCACCCGCTGCTCGGGTCCGCGGCCCCGGTAGGCGTCGATGAAGGCGGCAGCGGCGGCCGCATCGAACTTGCGCAGGCGCAGCAGCCGGGTCCAGGCGACCAGCACGACGCGCTGGCCGATACCGGGCATCGGCGTCGCGATCACGCCATCCCACTGGCCCGTATAGAGCCCGGTCCACTCTTCGATGATTTTGCGGTCGGCGGGGTCGAGCTCGTCGTAATAGATGACGATGTTGCCGTGCTCCTGGGAATGGACCAGGCGCTCCGGCCATTGCGCCTCTTCGTAGAAACCGGCGCGCAGCGGCCGGGAATCGTGCGGGCCGGATGTGGGGAATTGTGTCGGATAGGTTATGCGTTGGCCGATCGGCAGATGGGTGTTGCCAGCAGACGGCTCGGTCTGCACACGATCGAGAGCCCTGGCACCGGCCGCCGCCAGTTCGTCGAAGGCGCTCGTTGCCCGTGTTTGGCTCCACCAAAAGGCGCCGCCGCCGAGGACCACAAGCGCCACGACGATGACAACAATCAGCCGGTCACGGGTGCGCTGCTTACGCGTGACGTTGGGCCCCCAATGAAGGTCGCGCGATTGGGTCTGGCGCTTCTTGCGCGTTTTGCTCTTGCTGCCGCTTCCGCTGCGTTTCGCCTTGGCCATTTTTCCTGGTCTCGCCGTATTTCGAACTCAACCCCATGATCGCCCGGCGCCCCGCCCGCTTCAAACATTCTCCGTTCACGAGCCGGTGAGTCGATCGCCGTGCCGATGGGGTTTGACACAGTGTAGCAAACTTCGCGAGCGGCGAAGCGTTTCAGATTACGCGCGCGACCTATTGCGCGCCACACAGCGAGTCTCATCACGGCGAAGTAAGACCGGCAGTAATGCCGTCGCCCCTAGGGATTCCGAGCCTACGCGGGTAGCGTAGGGGCGGCGACTTGCGCCTATACTCGTCCCATCAGCCCGCCGAACTTTGTAGGAGTTTACCCATGAGCGACCGGAACGATCCGAGATCCCGCGAAGAGATTGCCGAAATTGCCATCGACGTCGCTATTCGCGTCGGGCTGCTGGCCTTGCTCGGCTTTCTTTGCATATTCGTCGTCGCGCCGTTCGCCACTATCCTGTTGTGGGGCATCATTCTTGCGGTCACCCTCTATCCGGTGCAGCAATGGTTGGCCGCCCGGCTCGGCGGCCGTGGCGGCATCGCATCTACCGTGATCGTGCTGGTCGGCCTGGCAATCATCCTCGGCCCGGCTAGCCTGCTCGCCGCCAAACTGGTCGACAGTGCGCAAACCTTAAGGACCGGCTTGGCCGGCGGCACCATCCTGATACCGCCGCCGCCCGACAGCGTTGCCGCGTGGCCGATCATCGGGGAGCAACTCTCAAACGTTTGGTGGCTCGCCACGACCAACCTGCATGCCGCGCTGGCGGAGGTAAAACCCCAGGCCGACGCCGTTACCCGGGGTCTGTTGAAGGCGAGCGCGGGCGTCAGTCTGGCCGTCCTGCAGTTCGCGGTATCGCTGATCATCGCCGGGCTGTTGTTCGGACCGGCGCAATCATTGGCGGCGACCTTGCAGGCGTTAGAAGCGCGAATCCTGTCGGAACGCGGCCACCGGATCTTCAACCTGATCCATGCGACGATGAACAACGTCGCGCGCGGCGTCATCGGCGTCGCCCTGCTGCAGACGACCCTCGCCGGCATCGGCTACCTGGTCTCCGGCTATCCGTTCGGCGCGGCGATCACGCTCGTGGTTTTGGTGTTTTCGATCCTGAGTCTGCCCGCCACATTAGTTGTGCTGGCGACCGTCATCTACGCTTGGACATTTATGGACACTCTGCCGGCGCTCATTTTCACCATCTACATGATCCCGGTCGGCATACTGGATAATTTCTTGCGGCCCATGATCGTCGCCCACGGCCTGCCGGTGCCGATCGCCATCATGTTCATCGGCGTGATCGGCGGCGCCTTGACCGGCGGTCTGCTTGGTCTGTTCATCGGACCGGTCGTTCTAGCGATCGGATATCAGTTGTTCAGTGCGTGGATCTCGGACGACGACAGCGCGTTGCGCCTGCCCGCGGCACAGGAAGAGAGCGCGGGGTGACACCGTTGCCGGCGATTGGGCGTTAATTTCAAACCGAGAAGATCAGCGCGCAGCGGTCCGGTGTGCGGGTTGCATATGATGGCGTCGGCAGTATCTATGACAAGGAGTAACCCAAGGGACTTCGGACACCGCGTTCGACTTTTTGACCGCACGCCATGCATGACGGAATCATAAGCGCCGGCGCAATCGGCCGCTGGATCGACGAGACGATCTTCGATCTCGGCCGCCAGTTCCGCTGGTCCTACCTGCCGCCGCTGATGGTCTACCTGGCCGCTGGCGTGTCGGGCCTGACCGCAATCGTCGGCACCTTTTTCGTCAAAGACTATCTCGGCCTGTCGGCGGCCTTTCTTGCCGGGCTGACCTTCTGGGCCGGCCTGCCCTGGGTGTTGAAAATGCCGATCGGTCATCTGGTCGACTTGATTTGGCGCTGGAAGGCAGTGCTGGTCTACCTCGGCGCCGGGCTGATCGGTCTCAGCATCATCATCATGTACGGGCTGATCGCCCACACCGAGGCGATGGCGGCGGTGATGCCGGTCGCGGCCTGGTTCGTTCTGGCCACGCTGCTGTCGCCGACCGGCTTCGTCGTCCAGGACGTGGTCGCCGATGCCATGACCGTCGAAGCGGTGCCGCACGTCGACGAGCGCGGCGAGCCCTATTCGGAGCACGTCATCAAGGCGATGCACACAACCATGCAGACGCTCGGCCGCTTCGCCATCATCGGTGGCTTCGCCGCGGTCGCCGCCGTCAACATCACCATGTTCGAAGGCGTCGAGCTGCTGTCGGAGCCGGAGAAGGCGGGCATCTACGGCAACATTTATCTGATTGCCCTGGTGATCCCGGTGATTTCGGTGATCGGCGTCATGCTCGGCACGGTGTCGCTGCGCCATCGCGCCGACCAGTTGCGCCAGCAGGGCTTCGGCCGCGCCGAGATCGACCGCATGCTCTACCTGCCGGCAGAAAAAACCGAGCCCAACTGGTGGATTTTCGGCGGC
>JBFKGW010000391.1:0-3428 GCA_041633145.1 Alphaproteobacteria bacterium | reverse complement strand
TGCCAGAAATTCGGCTTCGCCGGCACGCCGCTGGTCGAAGCGTTCGCGCCGTCGGCCGACGAAGTCCTCGCCGACCGCGAGATCACTGTGCGCTTTAACAGCGACATCGAACCGGCGCTCGATTGGCGCTTCAAGCCGGTGCAGCGTTCGGTGACGCTCAATGTCGGCGCCACCGGCCTGGCGTTCTTCGAGGCCCGCAACCGCCACAGCGAAGCGGTGACGGGCACGGCGACGTTCAACGTGACGCCGCTGAAGGCCGCGCCCTATTTTGTCAAGATCGAATGCTTCTGCTTTACCGAGCAGACGCTTGCGCCGGGCGAGACGGCGCAAATGCCGGTTACCTTCTTCGTCGATCCGGAAATCGCGCTCGACGAAAATCTCGATGATGTCAGCGAAATTACCTTGAGCTACACCTTCTTCCGGACCGAAACCGAAGAGTCGAAAGAAGAGCGGAAGTCAGCACAGCTGGTCGGCGACGACCGGTCCGTCAACTAGCGCGAATCTAATGAGCGTCCTGCGATGAGCGAACAAAGCCACGGCAACCACCCCTACCATCTGGTCGAACCCAGCAAATGGCCGATCGTCGGCGCGACCGGCGCGCTATTGACCATGTTCGGCCTGATCCTGTTCCTGCATCCCAGCACGCTGGGGTCTGGGCTGGAGCCGTTCTTCGACACGATCGGCCTGTGGGTGATCGCGCCCGGCGTCGTCGTCACCATGATGACGATGATGGGCTGGTGGCGTGATGTCATCGACGAAGCGACGGTGCAGAAGCTGCATACCCATTTCGTGCAGATCGGCCTGCGCTACGGCATGGCGTTGTTCATCGTCTCGGAAGTGATGTTTTTCTCAGCCTTCTTCTGGGCGTTCTTCGACGCCAGCCTGTTCCCCAAGGAGGCCGCCGGCTTCGTGTGGCCGCCCGAAGGCGTCGAGATTTTCGAACCGTTCGGCCTGCCGCTGCTCAACACCATTATCCTGCTGACTTCGGGCATGACCGTGACCTGGGCGCACCACGACATCCGCGAAGGCAATATGGCGCTTGCCACGCGCATGCTCGGCATTACCGTGGGGCTGGGCGTTTTGTTCACGCTGTTGCAGGCCTGGGAATACGCCCACGCGCCGTTCGCCTTCACCGACGGCATCTATCCGTCGACGTTTTTCCTGGCGACCGGCTTCCACGGTTTCCACGTGATCGTCGGCACGATGTTCCTGGCGGTGTGCTGGCTGCGCTGCGCCAAGGGTCATTTCCAGGCCGATCACCACTTCGGTTTCGAAGCCGCGGCCTGGTACTGGCATTTCGTCGACGTGGTGTGGCTGTTCCTGTTCACATTCGTCTACGTTTGGAGCGCCCTCTAGGCGCCAGGCGAACCGCGCAATGGTGGCCGATTACTACCCGCGCCGCTCGACCATCGCGACCGGCTTGCGCTGCGCCTGTCCGCGCTGCGGTGAGGGCAAGCTTTACCGCGGGCTACTCACGGTGCGAGACACCTGCGAGGAATGCGGCCTCGATCTGTCGCGCTTGAACGCTGACGACGGCGCGGCATTTTTCATCATCGTCGTCTATAGCGCGCTGATAATTCCGCTCGCGGTATGGGTCGAATTCGCCTTCGAGCCGCCGATCTGGGTTCATGTATTGATTTGGGCTCCGGTCATCACCGGTGGCGCCATTGCCCTGATGCGGCCGTTCAAGGCCTGGCTGGTGGCGCAGCACTACAAACACAACGTCGCCGAACACAACCAATAGCGTCGGGGAGTCGCCATGACCTTTCGGCCAACCCTGTGGGCGACCGTGGCGGCACTGGCCGCCCTGGTCGTGCTGATTGGCCTGGGGACCTGGCAGCTCGACCGGCGGGTGTCGAAGCAGCAGGTGATCGAGACGCGTGCCGAGCGGATTACAGCGCCGACCTTGAGCAACCCCGACGTCGCCGCCGCGTCGGACGCCACGCTCGACTCGATCGAGTACCGGCCGATCCGCCTCACCGGGCGGTTCGATGACCACCGCACCCTGAAACTGCTTAGCCGGACGCGCGATGGCCGGGCCGGGTTCCACGTCGTCACGCCTCTGGTGACGGACAGCGGCACCACGATTTTGATTGATCGGGGCTGGGTACCGGTCGGCGGTGACAACGACATCACGCCGCCGCCAGCGGGCCCGGTCATTGTCGACGGCTACCTGCGCCGCTTTGCAGCGCCGGGGCGATTTACCCCGGACAACCAGCCGGCAGCGGGCGCCTGGTACTACCTCGACCGCGATCAGATCGCGGCGTCGACGGGCATGACGGCGCTAGCGCTGTTCTATGTTCAGCGCGCGCCCGGCGCGGGCCCGGCGGGACCGTATCCGGCTGGCGCCGTGCCCACGGTTGCGCTGCGCAATCCCCACCTGCAGTACGCCATCACCTGGTACGCCCTTGCGGTCGTGCTGTCGGTTATCTATGTGGTCTTCCACATCCGGCGCCGGGCCGGCGAGGACGAGTAGGATCGATGTCATCGAGCACTGCATATCAAGACTTAACCGCGCGCTTTCGCCGTATCGGCGTCATCGAGGACGCGCTGGGCATTCTCCATTGGGATCAGGCGACGCTGATGCCCGAAGGAAGCGCGCCGGCGCGCGCTGAACAGATCGCCACCTTGAGTGTGCTGCGCCATGAGCTGCTCACCCAACCGAAGATTGGCGACCTGCTCGACGCCGGCGACGGCGGCGATGGCGACGACTGGCAGCGCGCCAACCTGCGTGAAATGCGCCGCAACTATTTGCACGCTACCGCGGTGCCCGCCGACCTGGTCGAAGCCCGCTCGCGCGCCGACGCGGCGTGTGAGCTCGCCTGGCGCAAGGCGCGGGCTGACAACGACTACGCCAGCCTGCTGCCGAGTCTGGAAGAAGTGCTGCGGCTCGCCCGCGAGGTCGCCGCGGCGAAATCGGCCAAGCTTGGCCTGTCGCCCTATGACGCGCTGCTCGACGGCTACGAGCCGGGCGCGCGCAGTGCGGAGATCGACGCGGTGTTCGCCGATCTCGCGGCGTTCCTGCCGGGCTTCCTGCAGGAAGTGCTCGACGCCCAGCGCCGCCGGCCCGCGCCGCTGATGCCCGAGGGACCGTTCCCGGTGGAGACGCAAAACGCGCTGGGCCGCCAGCTGATGCGCGCCATCGGCTTCGATTTCCACCGCGGCCGCCTCGACATCAGCCTCCATCCGTTCTGCGGCGGCAGCACCGGCGACATCCGCATCACCACCCGCTACGACGAGGCCGATTTCACTTCTTCCCTGATGGGCGTGCTGCACGAGACCGGCCACGCCATGTACGAGGCCAACCTGCCCGAGGCGTGGCGCTACCAGCCGGTTGGCAGCGCGCTCGGCATGGCGATCCACGAGAGCCAGTCGCTGCTGATCGAGATGCAGGTGTGCCGCTCGCGACCGTTCCTCGCCTATGCCGG
>JBFKGW010000390.1:0-3429 GCA_041633145.1 Alphaproteobacteria bacterium | reverse complement strand
CTGACCCGCGACGCGTCGGTTACACCGATCTGCATTGCCGACTCGGACGAGTGCCGTTTGGTAGCATTATTGCGCGCGCTGCCGGCATTTGTTGCGCCAATACCGGGTTTCGGCAGCACCGATTGCCGCCGTTGCGAGAGCCATTTGCACCACTGGGCGCCGCGTTAGCGCAGCGCGGAATACCGCGCTCGCGGGAATGTGAGCACGGGCTTTCCAATTTGCCGCTAACCTGTAAACTGGAATTTCCAAATTTGCCAAAGTGGTTTGATACCGCTTATAGAACAAAGGGTTAAGCAGGGCGGCATGAGCGTAGATTTACAGACCGAAGAGCCGATAGTCGGACAGGCTGACCAGCCGGCGCGTATCCAGATAAACGGTGTCGGCAAGCGATACGGCGATCTTCAGGTCTTTCAGGACATCAATCTCGATTTCAACGAGCGCGAGATTGTCACGGTCGTCGGGCCGTCAGGCTGCGGCAAGACCACTCTGCTGCGCTGCATCGACGGGCTGCTGCCCGCGACCGAAGGCGAGATCAAAATCGAAGGCGATGTGATCACCGAGCCGCGCGAGGGCGTGGCCATGGTGTTCCAGCATTTCGGTCTATTTCCCTGGAAGACGGTGTCGCAGAACGTCGGTTACGGGCTCAAATTGGCCGGCGTGAGCAAATCCGAAATCGCCGAGAAAGTTCCCTACTTTATCAACCTGGTCGGCCTCGATGGCTTCGAGGCGGCGTATCCTTACCAATTGTCCGGCGGCATGCAGCAGCGCTGCGGCCTGGCGCGCGCGCTGGCGATGGAGCCGAGTGTCCTGCTGATGGACGAACCGTTCGCTGCAGTCGATGCGCAGACCCGCGAGATCCTGCAGTTCGAGCTACTGAAGATCTGGGACATGCGGCCGATGACGATGATCTTCGTCACCCATTCGATCGAAGAAGCGGTCTTGATGGGGCACCGGGTGGTGGTCCTCAAGGGCCGGCCGAGCAGCGTTTTCGAGATTATCGACGTCGATTTGCCGGCACCGCGCGACCGGTCGACCCTAGGCCATCCGCGTTTCGCTGAATTACGGGAACATGTTTGGAGTAACTTGATGGACGAAGTCCGCGCCGCGGAATTCGACTTGAATTGAAGGACAGTCAAGAAGCCTAACCCAGAACCTAACACCCATAGGGAGGAGAAGAATGCGTATGTTTAAACCAACCTGGCTCAAGAAACCCATTGCCGCGACGGCGATCGGCCTCGGCATACTGGCCGCCGCGCTGACGACGGGGACCGCTTCAGCGGATAGCCACAAGCTGACTCTGGCGCTGCCGGGCGTGCCGCCGATCTTCGGGTCGATCTACGCCTACATCGCGCAGGAAGAGGGGCTTTATAAAAAATACGGTGTCGACGTCGAGTTGCGGCCGATGAACTCCGGTGTCGGCGCCGCCCGCGCCGTGGTTGCTGGCGATGTCGACGTCTCCATGTCTCCGACCCCGCCGGTCGCCGTCATGGTCTCCAACGCCGGCGTGCCCTTGAAAGTGGTCAGCGGCATGGAAATCAACGACTGGATGCTGGGTTCGATGGATCCCAACATGAACACTTGCGAGAGCGTGAAAGGGCAGGCGGTTGGCGTCGACAGCCCGCGCGGCGCCCGCTGGATTCAGCTCGCCAACATGATCCGTCCCTGCAAGCTACAGCCCGATAAGGACGTCCCCACGGTCAATCTGAGCGCCAACGTCGCCCAGGCCATGGTGGCCGGCCAGATCAATTTCGGCGTGCTGCACTCCGACGACATTCCGGTCATCGAGCGTCAAAGCGGCAAGAAGGTGACGATCGTTGCGCGCGTCGAAGAAACCTCGCCGGGCAGCCACTATGCGGTCTTGGTCTCCAACAAGAAGGTCATTGCCGAACGTCGCGACGCGCTGGTGCGCATGGCCGCCGCGCATATCGAGGCGATGAACATGATCTACGACGAAAAGAACTGGGACAAAATCGCCCAGATCGCGTCCAACACAGGTCGTACCCCGGAAGACGCGAAGGTTGCGCTCAAGATCTTCACCGATTTGGAATACTGGCCCCGCAACCATGCCGGGCTGGATAAGACACGGATCGATAAGGCGATCGCGATTCAAACCGGCGTTGGCAAGCGGACCAAAGGCAAGGCCGGAATTAATCCGGAAAAAACGCCGGTGTCCCATGCCGACCTGACCGATTTGTCGATCGTGGAAGACGCGTTGAAGCTGATTGCCGCGACCAACTAGGCGTAACCAACCGACGGGTGGGGGCGGCTCTGGGTGGGCCGCCCCCGCCGGTCACGGATCGGAGCCATGGGCAAAGTCCTCGCACTGGTGAATTCGGATCACCGCGCCGTCCGCTGGGGCACCATACTTGTCAGCTTGCTGGCCGGTGCGCTGCTCTGGGAATCGGTTGGCTGGTCGTTCAACCAGGCGATCATGGCGCCGCTCATCGGCGGCGGCGATCACCCGGGAACGATTCCCAGGCTCTACAAATATTTCTTCATCGATGAAGAATTCCCCCTGTCCCTCTTGCAATCAGTGGGATTGTTCACCACCGGTTTCGCCTTCGCGCTGTTGGGGGCGATTCCGCTGGGTATTGTGATGGCGCGGTTTGCCACGCTGCGCGTGGCGCTCGAATCCTACATTCTGGCGCTCTACGTGACGCCGATGATCGCGCTCATCCCGTTCATTCTGTCGATCATGGGCTTCGATTTTTGGCCAAAGGTGTTGGTGGTTTATTTGTTCGCGTTCTTTCCCATCCTTTACAACACGCTGGAAGGCGCGCGCAGCGTCAAGCCGGAACTGCTCGAAGTAGCCAAGTCGTTCCGCTCGTCAGAAGTAGCGATTTGGGTCGATATTCTCATCCCCTATACGCTTCCCTATGCGCTGACCGGCATCCGTCAGGCCGCCGGCCGTGCGCTAGTGGGAATGATCGCAGCGGAACTGTTTCTATCCACCAGCGGGCTCGGCGAAGAGCTCGTCACCGCCTCGCGTAACTTTGACATGGCCGGCGTGCTGGCGAACATTCTGGTCATAACCGGACTCGGCGTCGTGTTGATGCGCACGGCGCAATTCTTCGAAAAGAAATACGCCGCTTGGCGGGCGGTCGACCGATGACCACAGATACCGCCCTCAGCCGTCCCCCCGTTGCCGTTCGGCCGAACATCGGCAGGCTACTCGCCTGGCTGCTGTGGGGCGGTAAATATCGCGCCAAGTTGTTTGCTGGGGCGATTATCTTGATCGTTTGGCAACTCGGGGTCATGGCGTTCGCGCCGGCCTTCGTCGCTAAGCCGATCGGTGTCGGCTACGTCTTTTTCGATGTCTTGAGCGATCCGACTTTCCAGAGCGCCGCACTAGACACGCTGACCGCGGTGTTGCAGGGACTGGCTATCGCTTTGGTCGCCGGGACCATCGTTGGCATCGCCATGGGTCGG
>JBFKGW010000389.1:0-3431 GCA_041633145.1 Alphaproteobacteria bacterium | reverse complement strand
GTTGATCGTCCCATTGGCCGAAGGGATTTGTTGCACTGGGATACTGCGCAGGCCAGCGGCCATCAAGGGCGGGAAAATTGCCGAATGCGCCCCGCGGCCGAGCATCATGATGATCGCAAACGTCCAGAACCCGGTATTGGCGTCGACATTGCCCAGCGCGTAGTTCGACCAGGCGAAGCCCGCCGAGCCCAGCGCGATCGGCAAGAAGGGCGGCACGCGGTCGCCGAGCCGGCCGGTAATCGGCAAGACGATGCCGAGAATCAGACCGGCCGGTATCAGCACGAGGCCCGCCCGGGTCGGCGTGTAGTTCTGCACCAACTGCACGAAAATCGGTGCCAGATAGAGTGCGCCGAACAGGCCGGCACCGAACAGGAACGAAATGATATTGGCGGCGGCGAACTGGCGCGAGGCGAATTGGCGAACGTCGAGGATCGGATCGTCGAGGGCCCATTCCCACAACACGAAGGCGACGGCGCTGAACAAGCCGAGTGTCAGCATAAAGACTACGCTGTCCGAGGCCCAGCCCAGGCGCTGGCCGTTGGAAAGGCCGGTCAAGGACGCGAGCAGGGCAAGGCCGATCAGCGCAAAACCGATCCAGTCGAAGGCGGGGCGCGGTCCGGATTCTTCGCGCGACGGCAAAATGAAACTGCCGAGTAGCGCCGTCGTGGCGGCGATCGGCACCGCAACGTAGAAAGTGGCTCGCCAGTCGAACGCGTCGATCGCCATGCCGCCGACCCATGGGCCGATACCCGGCCCGAGCACGAAGCTGAGGCCGAATAATCCGTTGGCGGTGCCGCGCCGGTGGGGTCCGAATACCCGGTACATGGCAAGCTGTGTCAACGGCAGGATGATACCGGCGCAAAATCCCTGAAGGGCGCGAGCCAGAATGATTATGTTGAACTCCAGCGCGGTGCCGCCGATCACCGAGCTGGCCATAAAGATTGCCATCGTGCCGACGAAGACCTGGCGTTGCCCGAACGAGCGGATCGCCCAGCTGCTCACCAACATGCCCGTGGTCATCGCCGCGAAGAAGGCGGTCGCCATCCACTGTGCCAAGTCCTGGCCGACGCCGAACGCGCCCATAATATCGGGCACCGCGACGTTGATGATCGTGCCCGACAGCGCCAGCGCTGTACTGGACAACAGTGACATCACGATAATGAGCTGGCCGTGGACGCGGCTGAACCCCGCCTCGCCGGCGCTAACGGCCGGGGATGTCAATTTCCACCACCACCATCATGCCGGGGCGCAACATCGCTTGTTCTTGCGCCACACTGATGCGGATCGGCAGGCGTTGCGTCACCTTGGTGAAATTACCGCTAGGGTTTGGGTTGGGCAGCAGCGCAAACTCGCTGGTTGCGGCCTCGCCGATGCGCTCGATGGTGCCGGTGAACTCGCGGTCGGGAAACGCATCGACGCGCAGTTTGACCGGCATGCCGGGTTCCAGGTGGCGCAGCTCGGTTTCCTTGATGTTGGCCTCGACCCAGATATTTTCGGGGTTGTGAATCAGCATCAGGCGCTGACCGGGGCTTACGAACTCGCCCTTGTCGATGAAGGTGCGCGACACCACGCCGTCCAACGGGCTGCGCATGGTCCGGTCGAAGATGTCGAGGATCTGGCGCTCGCGTTCCGAGGCGACCTGCGCCTCCTGGAAACGCAGATTATCCAGCAGCCGTTCGTTGACCTGGATCTGTTGCCGGTCGGCCTCGGCCTCGCGCGCATCGGCTTCAGCCGCGGCCAGGTTGGCCAAAGCGACTTGGTAACGTTCGTTGCTTCGGCTCAGTTCGCTATGCGCCTGATCGACCCGCTGCTGGGAGACCACCCGGGTTCCTGACAACGATTCGAGGCGTTCGAAATCGGTGCGCGCCAAGTCACGCTGTTCGCGGCTCGCCTCGACTGCCGCCTGGGCGGCCCTGACCCGCGAGGCGGCGGCTTCCTGGCGGCTGCGCGTCTGCGCGTCGACCATCGCGGTCTCGGCGGAAATCTGCGCGCGCTCCGAACCGATCCCCAGCAGGCGGGCATCCAATTCGTCGAGTTTCAATTTGGCGTCGCGCGCGTCGATGGCGACCAGTAAATCGCCCACTTTGATGCGATCGCCTTCGATCACCGGCAGATTGGTCACCCAGCCGCTGACCCGGCTGCTGACGGCGATCTGATCGGTAGTTATGCGCGCGTCGGTCTCAGAAATTTTGCGCCACTGATTGACCGCCCAGTTGCCCGCCCACGCGAGCAAGACGAATGCAATCGCGACGACCACAGCGTTGCGTAATATTTGTCGCGTATGTCGCCGCCGCGCCGCGCCTTTGTCGAAGGGTGCGCTGCTGCTGACCGGGATATCGAGGCGACTGTCGTCTGGCATGTTTCGGCAAGTGTCCACGGCCCCGCGAATAGGACCGCGCGCCCGAAATTAAACTCAGCTCGACAATATGGTCGAACGGCGTTGCTTGGCAAACAATTCATGCAACCAGTGCATGTCTGGACTGCGGTAATCGCGCCCCCGGGTTAGACGGCGGTGCCTCCCACGGTGAGGGAGTCGAGCAGCATCGTCGGCTGCCCGACGCCGACGGGAACCGACTGGCCGTCCTTGCCGCAAGTGCCGACGCCGTCGTCGAGGCGGCTGTCGTTGCCGATCATTTTTACCCGCGTCAGGGCGTCGGGGCCGTTACCGATCAAAGTTGCGCCCTTGACCGGTGCGCCCAGCTTGCCGTTCTCGATCAGATAGGCTTCGGTACAACTGAACACGAACTTGCCGTTGGTGATATCGACCTGGCCGCCGCCGAAATTCACCGCGTAGATGCCGTTGGACACGGCGCGGATGCATTCCTCCGGCTCGGCGTTGCCATCGAGCATGTAGGTGTTGGTCATCCGCGGCATCGGGTGATGGGCATAAGACTGGCGGCGGCCATTGCCGGTCGGCGCGACGCCCATCAGCCGGGCGTTCATGCGGTCCTGCATATAGCTTTTGAGGATGCCGTCCTCGATCAAGACGTTATAGGCGCTCGGCGTGCCTTCATCGTCGATGGTCAGCGATCCGCGCCGGTCGGGCAGGGTGCCGTCGTCGACCACGGTAACCCCGGGTGCGGCGACCCGTTCGCCCAACAGACCGGAAAACGCAGACGTCTTCTTGCGGTTGAAATCGCCCTCCAGGCCATGCCCGATGGCTTCGTGCAGTAACACACCTGGCCACCCCGGACCCAGAACCACTGGCATCTCGCCCGCCGGCGCCGGTACCGATTCCAGATTGACCAGCGCCTGCCGCAGCGCTTCGTCGACTTGGGCATGCCAACGGTCGGGGCTCAGCCACTGGTCGTAGGCGGCCCGGCCGCCGACGCCGTGCGAACCGGTCTCCTGGCGGTCGCCTTCGCCGACGACGATGGAGACATTGAGACGCACCAGTGGGCGGATGTCGGCGACCCGCAAGCCGCCGACGC
>JBFKGW010000388.1:0-3431 GCA_041633145.1 Alphaproteobacteria bacterium | reverse complement strand
CGGTTTTTGTGACAGCGACCTTGGTTGAACAGCAGACCTACTCAATTTTCAGTCCCCTGCGTATCGCCTCCACCCTGGTTGTGCTGAGCACCGTTCTGGCGTCAACCGGTCGCACGCGCCATCTGGTCGCTATCATCGTGCTAGTACTGGGTTGGGTGGTGGCCTCATGGTCATCGGTCGATAGAACCATTTTGATCGCCGACGCGATCCTGGTCGTGATCCTGTTCTATATCGTCGTGTTGATGACGGCGCGGCTGGTTCGGCCGCATGACGTAACGCTCGATGACATCAGCGGTGGGGTTGCGGTGTATCTGTGCCTAGCGCTGGCGTGGGCGGTGTCCTATCGGTTTTTGGATGGCTTGTCGCCGGACGCGTTCACGGCGACATTTCAAGGCGATTTCAACGCCGCCCTTTATTTCAGCCTAACGACGATCACCACGTTGGGTTACGGCGATATTGCGCCGGTGATGCCGTTTGCTCGGTTATGGGCGACGATAGAGGCGGCCGTTGGATTGCTCTATGTGGCGATCTTGGTTTCCAAACTCGTTTCGGAATTCCGTCGATAATCGAAACGCGATTTAGTTTCGAGCACCACTACCATTACGGTGCGCGGGTGCGGCGCTGATTGCTAAAACACAATTGTAGCGTGGTGGGTGGTTTTCAATATATGTCGGCTGCGTTAGCATGGCGTTGTAGAAAGTTTGAGCGAATCTGGAACGATTAAGCCAGACGCCTGGAGGCGAGAAATAGCCGTTGGCTTAAAGTATGTGAATCTCGAACACAGGTGCGATTGAGCGTTTGGCGCGTATTGTGTTCCGTCGCCCGCGACGACGGAGTTCTGCAGGGGGAGTAATTACCGATGCTCGGTGAAGGGATAAGGCGCTTGGCGCTGTGGTCGGCGCCCGCGAGTTGCGGTGTTGGTGTTTTGGCTTTGGGCTGGTTCGTCGCCAGCGTTTCGGACGCCAGCGCACAAAACGCTTTTGTTTATCCAGCGCAGGGCCAGTCGCAAGAGCAACAGAATCAGGATCACGGCAGCTGCCACGTATGGGCCGTTCAACAAAGCGGGTTCGACCCGGCAAATCCTCAGGTTGCTGGTGGCGCGTCGTCGCCCCAGCCGGAGGCCCAACAGGGCGGCATCGGCCGCGGTGCGGTGCGCGGCGGACTGGTCGGCGTCGGTGTCGGCGCAATTGCTGGCGATGCCGGCAAGGGCGCGGCGATCGGCGCGCTCGGCGGCGGGCTTGTCGGCGGCATGCGGCGCAACGACCAACGGCGCCGGCAGGCGCAACAACAGCAAAATTACCAGCAACAGCAGCAGGCAGCGCTAAATCAGGGAAGTTCGAACTATCACCGGGCTTTTGCGGTATGCATGGAAGGCCGCGGCTATACGGTGAAGTAGACAGGCGAGGACGGCAGATGTTTATGAAGTTTGGAGTAACCCTGGTTTCTCTACTGGGTCTTGCAGCACCGGCTTATGCGGCGATGATCGACGGCTCGCAAAGGCTGATTTGCAGCTCGATCAGAACAGCGGAGTGCAGCTTGTCGGACGATTGTACTGTTGGCTTGGCGAGCGACATTAACGTGCCGCAGTTTTTCTACATCGACCTCCCGAATAAGCGGGTCGAAGCCACGCGCCCAGACGGCTCTGAACTCAATACCGCCTTCACAATGACGGCCAACGATGGTGCGCCGATCGTCCTGCAAGGGGCCGAAAACGGCCGCGGCTGGAGCGCGACGATCGACCGCGAAACCGGCTTTTTAGTTGTCGCGGTTTCTGGCGAAAACACGGCGTTTGCTGTATTCGGTGCCTGTACCCAGGCGGGCTAGCCGACAGGCGTTTGGCGCGTCTCCACGTATTCTTAGCAATCTGCTGGCCGAAGGCGTTAGCAGGCAAATCGAGAAGCGAATTATGATTGTGAATTTTATCCCCAAACATTTGCTCGTGTTGACCGTCGCAGCGTTTGGCCTAGCCGCCTGCGAAGAAGAAACGGTCGAGTACGTCGAACCCGTTCGCGCCATCAAAACGATGACGGTCGCCGAGCGCGGATCGGGCACGACCCGCAAATTTTCCGGAACCGTCGAGGCGACCGATACGTCGAGCCTCAGTTTTGAAGTCTCTGGCAATGTTAAAGAGATCCTCGTCGAGACGGGGCAAGAGATCAAGAAAGGTCAGGTTCTGGCGCGCCTGGACACGCAAACCTTCGAGTTAGCCGTCCAAGGCGCCGAAGCCGATTTGGGTCGGGCGCGCGCGATCGCCACCGAAAAGGGGCTGGAACTCGACCGTCAAAAGGCGCTGTTCGCCAAGGAGTGGGTCAGCAAAGCGGCGCTCGATCAGGCGGTTGCGGCGAACGATACCGCCCGCAATGACGTTTCGCTTGCGCAATCGCGGCTCGCCTTGGCCAAGCGCGATTTGGCAAAGACCGTTCTTGTCGCGCCGTTTGACGGTGTCGTCGCGCAGCGACTGGTCGACCCGTTCGTCGAGGTTGCCCGTGGTCAGCGGCTTTTCGAGGTGTTCGCCGAGGGGGCGCTCGAGATCGCGATCAATGTTCCCGAAAATCTTATCGATAGGGTCAATTTGGGCTTACCTGCGCAAGTCTCGATACCGTCTGCCGACGGTTGCGGGTGTCGCGCAATCGTCTCGGAAATAGGCTCGGTGGCAATCGAGGCGAATGCGTTTCCGGTCAAGGCCGCCCTTATTGAACGACCAGCGTCGGTAAGGCCCGGCATGACGGCGGAGATTGAGTTCCGCATTGGCGAAGAAGAAGGTGAAGATTCGTTTCTCATACCGATATCCGCGTTGACGGCGCGTGCGGGTCCGGAAGACACAATCGGCGATTCATCCGATGTATATGTATTTGACACCGAGGCGTCGACCGTCGTCCGCCGGCCGGTCAAAATCCGCGCTGGCACGGGCGACCTCGTCGAAGTGTATGAGGGACTGCAAGCCGGCGACATAATCGCCGTCGCCGGAACCAGCTATCTTTCCGACGGTCGGAAAGTAAAGCTGCTGCAAAACTAGACCGCCCATTTAGCCGAAACCGAAAGCGCCGATACAATGGGTGGAATCACCGTCTTTTCGCTGAAAAATTCGCGCATCACGATCGTAGTCATCTTCGCGTCCGTGCTGCTGGGAATATTGACCTTCCTGACGATGCCGCGGTTCGAAGATCCAAATATCGTCATCCGCGAAGCCGTTGTCTTCGCGGCCTTTCCCGGCATGGAACCGCGCCAGGTCGAAGACCTGATCACGCGGCGGCTTGAGGAAAAAATCCGCACGATCGGCGAAGTCGACGAAATCAGGTCGGATTCGAAGAACGGTCTTTCCCTTATTCACGTCGAACTTGGCGACGATGTGACCAATCTTGATGCGAGCTGGCGCGATCTACGCAACAAGGTCGCCGATGTCGTGCCGGATCTCCCGGAGGGGACGATCG
>JBFKGW010000387.1:0-3442 GCA_041633145.1 Alphaproteobacteria bacterium | reverse complement strand
GGTAACTCATCTGCGGCGAATTCTTCAGCGTCTGATAGATCACGCAGTAGCGCTCGGTCAGCTCGACCAGGCGCTGGCGGGTCTGTTCGTCGGCGTCGGTGTCGAGCTCGAAGGTCAGCGCGATGTCGGTGAGCCCGATCGGCGTTTCCTTCGACAGCCCCAGCGTGCCGCGGGCGTCCCAGGTGCCCTCGGCGCGCACCACCGCGTCGCGCAGCTCGACCCCCATCACTGTGGCGACGCTGTTCAGGGTAACGCCGGCACAGGCCACCAAGGCCTCGAGCAGCATGTCGGCCGAACACGCCTTGCTGCCGTCGCCGCCGGCCGCTGGGTGCAGACCCGCCACGGTGTCGCCGGCCCAGCCCGGGATGGTGCAGGTGACGTCCGCACCGAGCCAGGCCTCGGCCACGGCGGGTGTCAGCGCGGTCGCCGGATTGTCGCGATATTTTTCCTTGATTGGTGCCTGCAGTGCCCGCAGTTCGCCCGCGTCCATGGTGTCGCTCCCCCGGTTGGTTGACTACCCGATTTGCCAATATTTGACGCTGCAAGCGCCGATAAGTCGAGCGCGCCGCCGTTCAACTCTTTTGGAGCGCTTTGGTAAAGCGCGCCGACACGCCGATTGATTGATCAAATCGTTCTTCCTACCCTTGGTCCGCACCGGACGGAAGTCACAGCGCGAGGGCGAGACATGATGCGGAATCGGAGAATCACTAAGTTTCTTAGCGACGTTGTCACGCAGACGCCCATACTCAGCTTGCTCGTTCTCTTACTCGTGCTGTGGCTTATCTTCGCGGCGGGTCTGTATTTTGCTGAGCGGGGCGTTACAGGCACGGCGATAAAGTCTTATGGCGATGCCTTGTACTGGGGTGTCGCGGCGTTCTCGACGGCCGGCATTGCCGACACGCCACTCGCCGGCTCATCGCGTCTCATCGGCGGCGTCTGGATCGTCGTCGGCTCGATCCTTTTATTCGGGACGATCGTCGCTACCGTTACCGCCTACTTCATGCGGCCGCTGCAGCGGCCGGCCCGCCAGATCGTCGAAACCATCGAGTACAATCTCGAACGGCTCGACGATTTGTCATTAGCCGAGCTCGACTTGCTGAAAGATACCGTCGACGCGCTCATTAGAAATATGGAGATTTTGAAGCAGGCGAAGGCAGAGCAACCGGATACGTCATAGCTTATCGCAGCGACGACATGTCAGATTAGAATGCACCGCAACACACACTCGACGTAAAAAATCCAGGATTCCTGTCATTTTGCGATTCACCGTACAGTCCGGCTCGGCGCTAGTTTTCGCCGGCTCGCGCGCACATCCCGCAGCGACAATACGCAAACTGAGTAACGAAAGGTCTGGGGGAGATTAATGGAAATACTGGTCGACAGCCTGCAGGCCGAACTCGAATCTCTAATTCGCCTCGCGCCACGCCTCGGCTTGGCAGTCATCGTTCTTGTCGTCGGTGTCTTTGTTGGCAAAGGCGCGCGGCAATCGCTCAGGACGGTATTGCGGCGCGCAAAGGCGAACCCGGCTTATTTTGCGCTATTCGAAGGGATCGCGTTTTGGCTATGCGTCCTCATCGCCGTTGGTATTTCGCTCGATCTTTTGGGCTGGGACCGCGCGTTTGCCGGGTTTCTCGCCGGCGGCGGCATCGCCGCTATCATTCTCGGCTTTGCGTTCCGCGAAATCGGCGAGAACCTTCTGGCCGGTTTGATGTTGGCGATCAATCGTCCCTTCGAGGTGGGAGATATCATCCGGTCGGTCGACTACGAAGGCGTCGTCAAAGAGCTGACGTTACGGGCTACGCATGTCCGAGCGATCGATGGTAGGGATATTTTTATTCCCAACGCGCAAATCTTCACGCAGCCGCTGGTGAACTACACGATCGACGGTTTGCGGCGACTGTCATTTACGTTGGGCATCGATTACGGCGACGATCCGGGCGCGGCACTCGAACTGCTGCTTGAATCGACGCGAAACGTGTCCGGTGTGTTGGACCAACCGGCGCCGGCCGCTTTCGTTTCCGCCTTAGCACCGAACTATATCGAGCTTGAAGTGGGGTTCTGGGTCGACACGAAAGAACAAAATACGCTGGCGCTACCGGTCCGCACCGAAGCCTTGAAAGCCGCGCGCATAGCTCTGCGTGATGCCGGGTTTACCTTCAGTTCCGATGTCACCACCAATATTCAGATTCAAAAAAATTCAGCCACCTAAATGCTGAATTTTCTCCTCACGGCTCGGTGTGTTTCTCGAGCCGGCCGCGCGGTTTTGTCCCGTCCCTCAAAGCGACCGGGCAAACGCTGCGACGGCCGCGACGGCGGCCGCCAAGTTTTCGTCCTCGGTGTGCCCGGATTTCTTGCGCGGTTTGAACGAATGGTCGCCGTCGGGCAGCCAGACGATGTCGATATTGGGGTCGAGGTCGTAACCCTCGACTTCGGTGCGGCTGCCGAGCGCGTCGCGTTCGCCCTGCACGATCAGCAGCGGCACGGGAAACGCGCGCAAGTGCTCGGTGCGCAAACTGTCCGGCTTACCGGCGGGGTGGAACGGATAGCCGAGGCAGACCACGCCGGCGATGGCGAAATCGGTATGCTCGGTAGCGGCGAGCTCGCTGGCGATGCGCCCGCCCATCGACTTTCCGCCGACGATCAGCCGTTCGACCGGCCCGAGCGTGCCTAGAACCTCGCGCCAGCTCTCGAGCAACACCGGCTTGCGGTCGGGCCCGCGCCGCTTGCCGTCGGCCCGGCGTTTGGCCATGTAGGGAAACTCGAAGCGGATCACCCGCAGGCCCGCCGCCGCCAGACCCGCCGCCATGGTCGCCATGAACGGCGTGTCCATCGCCGCGCCGGCACCGTGGGCCAGCACTATGGTTACTGGTGCGTTCTCGGGTCCGTCGGTCAGCCAGTCGTCTTTCATCATCTAACACCTATCCGCCACAGCGGTTCAATCCGGCTCGATATTGCTCTAGGTTGCCGCCGGTTTGCGAGAGGGAAGTTTTATGGCGGGAAATTCGGAATTAATTGCGCTGACCGCCCAGGAAGCGGTGCGGTTGTTGCGCGCCGGCGAAGTTTCGCCGCTCGAGATGGTCGACGCTGCGGCGGCCCGTATCGAAGCGGTCGAAGGCGTGGTCAACGCCATGCCGACGCTGTGCCTCGACCGGGCGCGCGACCAAGCCAAGTCGCTCACGGCGCCGGACGAGCCGGGGCCGGGATGGTTGGCGGGCCTGCCGATTGCAGTCAAGGATTTGAACGAGGTCGCCAGCGTGCGCACCACTTTTGGCTCGGCGATATTCGCCGATCACGTGCCCGACCACGATGAAATCTCGATTGCCCGTCTGCGGCGCAGCGGCGCGGTGTTCCTCGGCAAATCGAACACGCCGGAGTTCGGCGCCGGCGCCAATACCTTCAACGAGGTGTTCGGCAAAACCGTGAACCCATGGAATACCGCGTT
>JBFKGW010000386.1:0-3449 GCA_041633145.1 Alphaproteobacteria bacterium | reverse complement strand
GCAACTACCTGTTCAACATCCGCGACCCGGAAGAGACGGTCAAGGTCGTCGCCGAAAGCGCCATGCGCGAAGTGGTCGGCCAGACCAAACTGGACGATTTGATCACCACGGCGCGCGAGCAGGTGCAGAGCCAGACAAGAGTTCTGTTGCAACAAGTCCTCGACGAATATGGCGCCGGTATTAGCATCGAACGTATTCAATTGCAGCTGACCAGTCCGCCGCCGCCGGTCATCGATGCCTTCAACGACGTGCAACGCGCGCGGCAAGACAAAGAGCGGCTGCAAAACGAGGCCGAGGCCTATCAGAACCGGATCGTCCCGACCGCCCGCGGTGAAGCGGCTAGCGTCATTCAGGAAGCCACGGCGTATCGGGAGCGGGTGATCAAGGAAGCGCAGGGTGAGGGCGCTCGGTTCACGGAAATTTACGAGTCCTACCGTGTCGCGCCCGACGTGACCCGCCGACGCCTTTATATCGAGACCTTGCGCGACGTTTTATCGCGCGCGGATAAGGTGATCATTGATGAGGATGCCGGAGGCGAGCAGGGGGTCATCCCCTACCTGCCGCTGAATGAATTGTCCCGCGGTCGCACGACCAGCCAAGGAGGCCAGTGATGCCACAGGGAAAACTAGCCATCGTTGGCGTCGTTCTGATTGCGATCGGTATCGTCGCCATACTGTCGATCTTTACCGTGCGTGAGACCGAACAGAAGCTGGTGCTGCAGTTCGGCGAATTCAAACGTGCGGTGCAAGAGCCGGGTATCAATTTCAAATGGCCGTGGCAGAGCGCGCAGGCATATGAAAAGCGCGTCCTCAGCGTCGATCCGGACGCCGAAGAGGTGCTACTAAACGATCAGAAGCGAATTGTCGTCGACTCCTTTGCGCGGTACCGGATCACCGATCCCCTCAGGTTCTTCCAGACGGTGCGTACTGAAATCACGTTCCAAAACCGGTTCGGCAATATCCTGACATCGACGGTCAAGGAAGTGGTCGCGCAACAGGCGCTCGAAGACATGTTGTCGGAAAAACGCAACGATATTATGGAGATTATACGCGATAACGTTGCCGCGAACACGGAAGGCTTCGGCATCGAGGTGGTCGACATCCGCATCGGCCGGTCGGAATTGCCCGAGGCGGTGTCGCAGAACGTCTACGATCGTATGCGTACCGAACGTGAACGCGAAGCCAATCTGCTGCGCGCCGAGGGCGACGAGAACGCCCGCCGCATCCGCGCGACCGCCGACCGCCAGCAGGTCGTAATCGTCGCCGAAGCCCAGCGCGAAGCCCAAGTGTTGCGCGGTAATGGCGACGCCACGCGCAACGGTATTCTCGGCGAGGCCTATAGCCAGGACCCGGAGTTCTTCGAGTTTTTCCGGTCGCTCGAGGCCTACCGTGAAGCCTTCGCGGAAGGCACCAGGATGGTGCTGTCGCCCAACAGCGATTTCTTCCGCTATTTTAATGATGTGGGTGGACTGCCGGCGCGGCGTGAGTCGGGAGCGGTAAACCCGCCGACACAATAGCTAACACCGAGACAGGCTCGAATGGCTGCGCAATTACTGCAAATTTTGACCTTTGCGTTTATAGGCTTTTGTCTAATCTTAATCGTCGAAGGCCTAATTTATGCGCTGTTTCCTGACCGCATGAAGGCGTTGCTAAACCGCATGGTTGAGGTTCCGGTCACCACGTTGCGCTCGGGCGGCTTAATTGCCGCGGTGGCTGGCTTCGGCTTGTTGTGGCTGATCCGGTTGTAATGCGCGATTTCACGCAAATGTCATCTATTTGCAGGCACCGCCGCGGTGTTGCCGAGGAGGCGCCCCATTTCGACCATAATCGATATCCAAATGCTCGTCCGGCAGCCGGTGGGTTGCCACGCAAGGCGTCAATAGGAGAATTCAGAACTATGCTGCCCAGGAAAACATCAAACAGGGTCGCGGTCGCGGGTTGGACGGCCGGTTGGCCCCAAACGATCAGTGCCATCATTTTTGGCCTTCTCGTGGCTCTCGCGGTAGCCATAAGTACGCAACCGGCGAGCGCGCGATCGGCGCCCGAATCGTTCGCCGATCTGGCGGAGAAGTTGCTGCCTGCCGTCGTCAATATTTCCAGCTCGCAGGTGGTGCGCACCACCCAGCGCCAGGAGATCCCGCAAGCGCCGCCAGGATCGCCGTTCGAGGATTTCTTCAAGGAGTTTTTCGATCGTAACCAGCGCGAAGGGGCACCGCGCCGCGCCTCGTCGTTGGGCTCAGGCTTCATCATCGACAAGACCGGCTTCATCGTGACCAACAACCATGTGATCGCCGAGGCGGATGAGATTACGGTTATCCTGCACGACGATTCGCGCCACGAGGCAACGGTCATCGGCCGCGATCCGAAAACCGATTTGGCGCTGTTGAAAATCGAGACCGCCAGCGAACTGCCGTACGTCGACTGGGGTGATTCTACCGGTGCCCGCGTCGGCGATTGGGTGGTCGCCATCGGCAACCCGTTCGGCCTCGGCGGCACCGTGACGGCGGGCATTATTTCGGCGCGCCAGCGCGACATCAACCAGGGTCCCTACGACAGCTTCATTCAAACCGATGCCTCGATCAACCGCGGCAACTCGGGCGGCCCGATGTTCAACATGGATGGTCGGGTGATTGGCGTGAACACCGCGATTTTCTCGCCGACCGGTGGCAGCGTCGGCGTGGGGTTCTCGATCCCCGCGTCGATCGCCGAGCGGGTGGTCAACCAACTGCGCGAGTTTGGCCGCACCAAACGTGGCTGGCTCGGCGTGCGCATCCAAACCGTGACCGACGAAATCGCCGAAAGCCTCGGCCTCGATGAACCGTCCGGCGCCTTGGTCGCCGACGTGACCAAGGACGGTCCGGCTCAACAAGGACAGATCGAAGCCGGCGACGTGATCTTGGAGTTCGACGGCAAGGCGGTCGAGGAGATGCGCGACCTGCCGCGCATCGTCGCCGAAACTGAAATCGGCAAGCCGGTCGAGGTTGACGTTTGGCGCAAGGGTAAACGCCGCGTCGTCAAGGTGGTTGTCGGTGAGCTCGAGGAAGAGCGGCCGGTGCTGGCGTCGACCGGACCGCGCGGCGACGCCATCGAACCCGAAGAAGCCGAAATCGAGTCGCTGGGCGTCGCGGTCACCGCGATTACCGATGAGATGCGCGAGCAGTTCAACGTGCCGGAGGATGTCAAAGGCGTGCTGATCACCGGCGTGACGGCTGACTCGGGTGCTGCCGAGAAGGGACTGCGGCCCGGCGATGTGATCGTCGAGGTCAACCAGGAAGAGGTCTCCAGCCCCGGCCAAATCGCCGCGAAGGTAAGCGAGGCGGTGGATAACGACCGGCGCTCGGTACTACTGCTGGTCAACCGAAATGGCGACCTGCGCTTCGTCGCGGTTCGCGTCGGCAGCGGCTGAGCGCCAGCCCCTTTTTAAAAGTTAAAACTATCTAATCGTGGGGG
>JBFKGW010000385.1:0-3456 GCA_041633145.1 Alphaproteobacteria bacterium | reverse complement strand
TCTGTCATGAAGGCCCGCGCCGTGCTCGGCGCGGGCCTAACCTTTGCTGATCGCCAAAATGCGGCTGATCTCGTTGAGGCTGCGGCCGCTTTCCGCCCGCCAGGCGTTGAAGGCGGCCTGCACCGTCTTGAGATCGCGCTGCGAGGTCGGGTTCTTATCGACCACGCCCTCGCCGATCAGCGCGGCGACCACGTCGCGGCTCATGATCGGCGTGTCGATACCGGCAAACCGCAGGAAGTATTGTCCGGTGGCGCCGCCCAGCCGGCTGCCACGTTTTTTTAGCAGCGCCCACAAACCGACGATGTCGTCAGAGGGCCAGGTCGCGAAAAAATTCCCGGCGCTGCCATGCTCTTCGGCAAGATCGAGGACGAAGCGGGCATTGTCGCGGGTCGCCCGGATTTTTTGCCCATGGCGCACGATCTGCGGGTTGTGCAGCAGCGCGTCCAGGTCTTCGTCGTTAAGCGCGACCACCCGGCGCGGCGCGAAGCCGAAAAACGCCTGCTCGAAGCCGTCCCACTTCTGTTCGACCACCTTCCAGGAAAAGCCGGCGTTGAACACGCATTTGGTCATGCCGGCGAGATAGCGGTGATCGGGCGTCGCCTCGAGTTCGGCCGCCGTCTTCGGTTTGGTCAGCAGCTTGTCGAGCGCCGCCGCGCCACCTTTGCGCTCGGCCGCGCGCGCGTAGATATCCTCGAAGGGCCCCATGGTCCGGCTATCTATCGATGGTAGGTGACCGGGGAAGTAGGATGCTTGGGCGAAATATCCAGCCGATTACTGGGGGCCGAAAACTGGTGGGCGCGGCTGGATTTGAACCAGCGACCCCTCGCATGTGAAACGAGTGCTCTACCACTGAGCTACGCGCCCGCCGGGCGGTTTTCGACCGTGCGTCTATTAGGGGGGGCCAAACGAAAGAGTCAAGCGCCGCCGCGCCGCTTAAGGCTTTCCAAGCAGCGCAGTTGTGCTATTACAGCAGGTGATGCGAGTCACAGTACGCAACGCGGTCCTTGCCGTCGCGCTTCTGACGGTAGCCCTGGCGCCCTGGCCGGCGCGCCTGGCGGCGTCGGATGCGACATCGCCGACCGAAAGCGCTGCGGTACCGGCCGCGCCGCCTGCCGGCGCGGGCGGTGCACCCGGCGATGACGGGTTTCGCCTCTCCTACGATGTCTACAAGAGCGGTTTTCGCGCGCTGTCGCTCGATTTCGATGTCGCGCTTGGCGATGGCAACTACCGCACCGACGCGCGGCTGGAATCGGCCGGCATCATTGGCTGGCTGTTCGAATGGCGGCTCGATGCAACAAGCGCCGGCGAGCTGCAGGAAGCGGCGACCATCGTCCCGCAACAGCACCGCCGGGCCAATAGCTGGCGCGGCAAGGTGCGCTCGGTCGAGATCGCTTATCAAGCCGGCGTGCCGGCCGAAGTGCGCGCCGAGCCGCCCTATAGCGAGCGGCCGGAGCTCGCCGTCGCGGCCGAGCTGTTGCCCGGCGCGGTCGATCCCATGAGCGCGGTCACCGCCATCGTGCTGGCCAATGCAAACGGGCCGCTGTGCCGGCCAACCACTGCCGTCTACGACGGGCGCCGCCGCTACGACGCGCAACTTACGCCGCTCGGCCGCAAGACCTTGCAGGCCAGCAACTTCGCCGCCTTTGCCGGCGCGGCCGACGGCTGCCGCATGAGTATTGAGCGCATCGCCGGCTTCAAGCCTGACGACGAGCGCATGCAGAATCTCACCATCGATATCTGGCTGGCCGATGTGGGCACCGGCGCCGGCCGGGTGCCGGTGCGCCTGGAGCTTCATACGCCCTGGGGCAACGGTTTCGCCCATCTCGCGCGGGCCGAGCGCGGCGACGGCACGCTGGTTTTCGGCACCGCCGATTAACCTTTAAGAACCTCTCCACGCCCTATTTTCCGTTCGCTCACAGCGTTGTGTAGCGCCTGCACGCCAACGTGATGGGAACGCGACCGGCACAAGTCCTACGTGAATCTGAACGGGGGGCGCTGCCGCAGGTTACGCGGCACAACCGCACGAGGCGAACATGAGCATGGGACTTCGCCGCAGGGTTTCTCCGCTCCACATGGCGACCGCCAGTTTACTCACCGTTGCGTTACTTATCCTGATATCTCCGGCATTTGCTGAAGCGACACCGCAATCCTTTGACACCCGCAGGGTTGAGGTCGTCAATTTCGTCGGCACCCTCGATGTCGCGGTCGGCGACCAAGCGGGCGTCGCCGTCGAGGTCACCGGCACGAGCGATATGGTCGACGATGTCGGCGTTCGGCTCGATGGCGACACCCTGATCATTGCCCGCAAGGGCATGATCGACCACGAGAACAAGCCGTTCGACGCCGCGGCTTATCCGACGGTGCGCCTCAGCGTTCCGGTAGCGACCGCGCTGACCATCAACGGCATGGATGGCACCGCCCGCATCGGCGATATCGCGGCCCCGCTGTCGGTGAATGCGGCCTCGGTGGACATCGTTGCTGGCAACGTGACGACAGCGATGATCGACCGCTCGGGCAGCGGCCGCATCGAGCTCGGCGATGTCAGCGGCCCGGTGATCGCCCGGCTCGGCGGCAGCGGCGACTTTCTCGTTGGCACGGCCGGCGAAGCCGATATCGAAAAACGCGGCAGCGGCAACATCAGTGTCGGCCGCGTCGACGGCGCGTTCAACGCGCGGGTGCGCGGCAGCGGCGACGTTAGCGCGGCCGATGTCGGCGCGGTGACGATCGAGAAACACGGCAGCGGCAATGTGCGCTTTGGCCGGGTCGCCGGCGGCCTGTCCTATATCAGCTTCGGTATCGGCGACGCCGATATCGCGGCGGTCGACGGGCCCGTGGTAGTCGAAACCTCGAGCAGCGGCGAGGTGCACATCCACGAAGGGCGCGCCGATCCGCTCAAGGTGGTGATGCGCGAATATGGCGACTTCACCTTGGGCGGCGAGGCGGTCAATCCCGACCTCACCGCCGAGGGCGCCAGCGTCGTCCGCATCAATTCCTACATCGGCGAGCTGGTCGCCCGCGGCACCGGGTTTTTCGAGGTGAAGCGGCGCTAGGCGGACGCGCAATGGCGGGGCAGGGGGCGTTTCAACCGGTTGCAAGCGCACCAAGCAGGGAGTTTGTCATGTCGCGCACGGGTCTTTTCGCTTTCGCCTTCGCTGGCGCCCTCGGCCTTGCGGGCGGCGGCCTTTGGGTCGGAACCGCTGGCCCGCCGGCCAATGCACAAGAGCAGCTGTTTTTCGGCGGCGACGCCGATGTCGCCTTCGCCGAGCAGCTGTGGCGCGAACTGGCGGCGGCAAGGCTGGTCGGCGCGGGCGCAGTAACCAGCCGGCCCTATGAAGGCGTCGAACCGCACGGCGCGATCCTGGTCACCCTGCAGGGCGACCTCACAGTCGACGGCCACACCGGCGCGGTGATCGTCAAAAACAACTATATGGGCGAGAGCGTGTCGGTGAGCTCGGT
>JBFKGW010000384.1:0-3468 GCA_041633145.1 Alphaproteobacteria bacterium | reverse complement strand
CTGGTTGGTGACAGGGCCGACGAGCAGCAGTTGCACCATCGCGTTATGGAGGCGGCGCAGCGCGGTTTCACGATCGCCGCCGTGGGCAATCAGCTTGGCGATCAAGGGATCGTATTCGACGGCGATCGTATCGCCTTGGCGCACGCCGGCATCGATGCGGATGCCCTCTCCGGACGGCCAGGTCAGATGGGCCAAGCGGCCGCCGGCCGGCAGAAAATCGCGCGTCGGGTCTTCCGCGTAGAGCCGCACCTCAACGGCGTGCCCGGTTTGGATTATATCTTTCTGGCCGACCGGTAACGGCTCGCCCGACGCCACGCGCAACTGCCATTCGACCAAATCGAAGCCGGTGATCATCTCGGTCACCGGATGTTCGACCTGCAGGCGCGTGTTCATTTCCATGAAATAGAACGGCCCGTCGGCGCCGCCGGCGCTGGCGTCGACGATGAACTCGACCGTGCCGGCGCCGACATAGCCGATCGATTTGGCCGCCGCGACCGCCGCCGCGCCGATTTCCGCCCGGCGCGCATCGCTCATGCCCGGCGCCGGCGCCTCCTCGATGACCTTCTGATAGCGCCGCTGCAGCGAGCAATCCCGTTCGAACAGGTGGACCAGATTGCCATGGCTGTCGCCAAACACCTGAACCTCGATATGGCGCGGACGCTCCAAGTATTTCTCGAGAATTACCCGGTCGTCGCCGAACGCCCCTTTCGCCTCGCGCTGCGCCGCCGCCAGCGCATCGGCGAACCCGGCATCGCTGCGGACGATCCGCATGCCGCGCCCGCCGCCGCCGGCCGACGCCTTGATGAGCACGGGATAGCCGATCTTTTTCGCTTCGTCGGCCAACACCTTCGGCGATTGATCGTCGCCGTGATAGCCGGGCACCGTTGGCACCCCGGCGCGCTCCATCGCCGCTTTTGCCGCCGCCTTATCGCCCATGGCGCGGATCGCGTCGGCGGTCGGGCCAACGAAAACGATACCCGCCGCCTGGCACGCTTCGGCAAAGTCGTCGTTTTCCGAGAGAAATCCATATCCGGGATGGATCGCTTCGGCACCGGTCTGCTGTGCCGCAGCAATCACAGCGGCGATATTCAGGTAGCTTTCCGCCGGTGCCGGCGGTCCGATGCAGACAGCTTCGTCGGCTTCGGCGACGTGCATCGCGCCGGCGTCGGCTTCGGAATAGACCGCGACGGTACGCAGGCCGAGGCGCCGGGCCGTTTGTATAACCCGTACGGCGATCTCGCCGCGATTGGCGATGAGCAAGCTCGAGATCACCCGCCTATTCCTTGCCGGGTTCTTGCGTTCGGCGGGAGTAGCGCATGATTTCATAGAAGCCGAACAGGAATAGTAGGACGCCGATCATGACCTCGACTGCGGTGACCGCCCGAATGGCGTCCGACGCTGGCGTGATATCGCCATAGCCGACGGTCGACACGGTAATCATCGAAAAGTACAGACTGTCCACGAAGCTGATCTTTTGTTCTTCCCCGTCAATGAAAAACAGCGGTGCATCGGCGAACCGGTCGAGGATTCGATAGATCATGGCGAACATGATCACGTTGAACGAATACAGCGTGAAAAATGCAAAGGCCGGCGCGAACAGGTGGAGCATGCGCACGAAGAACCGGTCGAACAAAAGGCCGGTATCGATCAGGAAGATACAGATTGTGCGGCTCATCACGATGATGAACAGCGAGGTCACGCCCATACCCGCAACCATGGTCAAACTGGTGCCTGTTGCGTCGAGCGCCAAGGGCGGCACTAAAAACGTAAGGGCGCTTATCACCGACACCGGGATCAACCAGGCGAAGATTCGCGCCGGATGCTGACTTTCGACCAGATGGTTGGCGTAGGCGATCCGGCGGATTTCGCTACGGCGCCACCACGCCCCGATCAAGAAACATAAAATCGGCAGCAGGTAGCCGACGACGACCGCCCACTGGTCGGCGCTCGCGAAGTTCTCCCCAGCGAGGAAAATGTAAACACAAGTGTAGATCGCCAGCGAATTAGCAAACGACAGCACAAAGAAACGGCTTCCCGGAAACAGCCAGAGAAACACCGCGGACGCGGAAAACACTGCGGCGAGCACCAAAAAGGTTAAAAATCCGATTTTGTCGGTCACGCCGACTGCGATCATCAAAACGATCAGCGCGGTGAAAGCGACGGCGCGCAGCCACCGATGATACGGCATGCGGGCGGGCGTTATTTGCTCTGCCATGCCGGTGGCCGTTTTTCGAGGAATGCGCGTACGCCTTCCCTGCCTTCCGCCGACGCACGTATCTGAGCAATGTGCAGAGCAGTCTCCTCGACCATTGCGTCGTCGACCGGACTGCTGGCGACCCGGCGGATCAGCTGCTTGCACTCGGCGATCGCCATCGGGCCGTTCTGCAGCAACGCCTCCACCAAATCGTCGATCGCGTGGTCGATCCGTTCGGGTGCTGCGACCATATGAACGAGTCCCATCCGCTCGGCCGTTGCGGCGTCGAACCGCTCGGCGGTTAAGAAATAGCGCCGCGCATTGTTGGCACCCATGGCGGCGACGACATAGGGGCTGATGGTCGAGGGGGTCAGCCCAAGGCGGGCTTCCGACAGGCAAAAGATCGCCGACTTCGAAGCGACGGCGATGTCGCAGCACGCCACCAGCCCGACGCCGCCGCCGAAGGTTGCGCCCTGCACTCGGGCGATGGTCGGCTTTGGCATCTCGTTCAAGGTGCGCAGCATAACCGCCAGAGCCCTTGCGTCGGCCAGGTTCTCGGCCTCACCATAGTCGGCCATGCGACGCATCCAGTCGAGATCGGCACCGGCGGAGAAGCTTTTGCCTTCGCCGGCGATAATGATTACCCGGACGGCGGCATCTTGAGCCACGCGCTCGAGCGCACTCGTAAACGCCGCGATCACCACATCATCGAAGGCATTGTGTTTTTCCAGGCGCGCTAGGATTAACCGCGCCACGCCGCCGTCGATCTCAACCTTTAAGACATCGTCGCTCATCATCGTCTCCTACATCCGAAACACGCCGAACTTGGTCGGCTCGATTGGCGCATTGAGCGCTGCCGAGATGCTCAAGGCCAGCACGCGCCGTGTATCTGCTGGATCGATGATACCGTCATCCCATAGGCGCGCGCTGGCGAAGTACGGGTGACCTTCGGCCTCGTATTGGTCGAGGATCGGCTGCTTGAATGCGGCCTCTTCTTCCTCGCTCCAGCTCTCGCCGCGGGCCTCCAGGCCGTCGCGCCGGACTTGGGCCAACACGTTCGCCGCCTGCTCGCCCCCCATCACCGAGATGCGCGCGTTTGGCCACATCCACAAAAACCGCGGCCCATAGGCACGCCCGCACATGCCGTAGTTGCCGGCGCCGAAACTGCCGCCGATGATGACGGTGAATTTCGGCACGTTGGCGCAGGCCACCGCGGTCACCAATTTGGCGCCGTCCTTGGCGATGCCGCCAGCTTCGTACTTCTTACCGACCAT
>JBFKGW010000383.1:0-3474 GCA_041633145.1 Alphaproteobacteria bacterium | reverse complement strand
GCCGATCAGCGCTACGCCCACTTCAGCTTGCGCCAGGCCGACATGTATCAATTGCCGGTAGTCGACGGATCGTTCGACCTGGTGGTGCTCCATATGGTACTCCATTTCTCGGATCGACCGGCTGAAGTGATCGCCGAGGCGGCACGCGCTTTGGCGCCCGGGGGACATTTTCTAATCATCGATTTTGCGCCCCATGAGATGGAAGAGTTGCGCGAGGAACACGCGCACCGCAGGCTGGGTTTCGCCCGCGACGAGATCGGCGACTGGTGCTGCGACAATGGCCTCGACGTAATCGACGTGCGCGATCTCGCCGGCGATCCGCTGACTGTCTCAATCTGGAAAGCGCGTCGGCCGGCCGCGCACGGGCGCGAACCGCGGCCGTCGCCGGCGCAAGACGCGGCATAAGCAGCGGGACTGGCGATGACAGATTCTTCTTTGCCTACGTTCAGCCCAGATGGCGCTATCGGCGCCAGTGCCTTATCGGTCAGTTTCGAGTTTTTTCCGCCGAAATCCGCGGAAGCCGAGGCCGCGTTATGGGAGACGGTGTGTCGCCTGGCGCCCTTGCAGCCGGCGTTCGTGTCGGTGACTTATGGCGCCGGCGGATCGACCCGCGAGCGCACCCACGCGACGGTCACCCGCATTGCTGAAGAAACATCGCTCGCCTCGGCGGCGCATTTAACGTGCGTGGATGCGACGCGCAGCGAAGTCGATGAGGTCGCCCGGCAATATTGGCGCGCCGGGATCCGCCATTTGGTCGCGTTGCGCGGCGACCCGCCGGAAGGCGTCGACGAATATCATCCGACCGAAGGCGGTTACGCGTACGCTTGCGATCTAGTGGCCGGACTGCGTGAGGTGGCGGATTTCGAGATTTCAGTCGCCGCCTATCCGGAAGTTCACCCCGATGCGCCGAGCGAGGCTTTCGACCTGGATAATCTGAAACGTAAAATCGATGCGGGCGCGAGCCGTGCCATTACCCAGTTCTTTTTTGATAATTCGGTGTTCCTGCGATTCCGCGATGCGGTCGCCGCGGCGGGCATCGAGGCGGCGTTGGTCCCCGGCATTATGCCGGTGACCAATTTTAACGGCATCCGCCGGTTTGCCGAGCGGTGCGGCGCCTCAATCCCCGCATGGCTGGCCGACGCCTTCGACGGACTCGACGATGATCCTGCAGGACGCCAACGTGTGGCGGAGAAAATCGCTAGTGACCAGTGCCTCGAATTGGTCGGGCACGGTGTGCGCGCGTTTCATTTTTACACGCTGAACCGCGCCGAATTGACCACTGCCATTTGCCGGCACTTGGGCGTTGTCGCGGCGCCAACGAGCGCGGCGGCCGGTTAGGAGGCGGCGCAATGGCCCGGGACGAACGAATTGCCGCGCTCAACGCGGAAGTCAGCCAACGCATTCTGGTGTTGGATGGCGCGATGGGTACCGAAGTTCAGGCGCTCAACCTCAGCGAAGCGGAATTTCGCGGCGAGCGCTTTGCCGACCATGATCAAGACCTTAAGGGCAACCACGACATTCTGAACCTGACGGCGCCCGACCGTATTCTCCGGATCCACCAAAACTACCTGGATGCGGGCGCCGACATCATCGCCACCAATACGTTCAACGCCACGTCTGTATCTCAGGCCGATTACGGTACCGAAGATTATGTGTACGAATTAAACAAAACCGGCGCGCAACTGGCCCGCAACGCGGTCGAGGCGACCATGGCCGCGCGATCTGGCCGGCAGTGCTGGGTAGCCGGCGCGATCGGGCCGACCAACAAAACCACCTCGCTGTCTCCCGACGTCAACGACCCCGGTTACCGTGCGATTACGTTCGACGAGATCAAAGAAGTCTACAAGGGAGCGGTGCGCGGCCTGATCGATGGCGATGTCGACCTGCTATTGATTGAGACCATCTTCGATACGCTCAACGCGAAAGCATGCCTGTTCGGTATCGACGAATTATTCGAAGAGTACGGGTTTACCCTGCCGATCATGATCTCGGGGACGATCACCGACCTGTCGGGCCGCATGTTGACCGGGCAAACGCCGGAAGCCTTTTGGCATTCGGTGCGCCATGCCAAGCCGTTTTCCATCGGATTGAATTGTTCGTTGGGTGCCAAGGAAATGCGCGCCTATCTGGCGGAAATCGCGCAGGTCGCCGACACGCTCATCTGCGCCTACCCCAATGCCGGACTGCCCAACGAATTCGGCGAATACGACGAAGGACCTGAAATTACCGCCGAACATTTGCGCGAATGGGCGGCCAGCGGTCTGGTGAATATCGTCGGCGGTTGCTGTGGGACCACGCCGCAGCATATCCGCGCGATCAAGGCGGCGGTCGAGCAGCTGCCGCCGCGTGTAGTGCCCGAAGTCGAGGTGGCGATGCGCCTGTCCGGGTTGGAAGCGTTTGCGGTGCCGGCATGATCGGCAGCCGTTTCATAAATGTTGGTGAACGGACCAACGTCACTGGGTCGGCGCGGTTCCGCAAGTTGATCACCGAAGGCGACTTCGAGTCGGCGCTCGAGGTTGCCCGCCAGCAGGTCGAAAACGGCGCCCAGATCATCGACGTCAATATGGACGAGGGCATGCTCGATTCGGAGGCGGCAATGACCCGCTTCCTCAATCTGATCGCCTCCGAGCCTGACATCAGCCGCGTACCGGTCATGATCGATTCGTCGAAATGGTCGGTCATCGAAGCCGGCCTCAAGTGCGTCCAAGGCAAGGCCGTCGTCAATTCGATCAGCCTCAAGGAAGGCGAGGCGCCGTTCCTCGAACAGGCGAAATTGATCAAGCGTTACGGCGCGGCGGTAGTCGTCATGGCGTTCGACGAACAGGGTCAGGCCGATACTGCCGACCGCAAGTTCGAAATCTGCGCGCGGTCCTATCGCCTGCTCACCGAGCAAGCCGAGTTCCCGCCCGAGGATATTATTTTCGATCCTAATATTTTTGCCGTGGCGACCGGCATCGCCGAACACAATGACTACGGCATCGCCTTCATCGAAGCGACGCGGCGGATTAGAGAGAAGTTGCCACATGCCCATGTATCGGGCGGCGTTTCCAATTTCTCTTTTTCGTTCCGCGGCAACAATACCGTGCGCGAAGCGATGCATTCGGTGTTCCTCTATCACGCCATTCGCGCCGGCATGGATATGGGCATCGTCAACGCCGGCCAGCTCACCGTCTACGAGGAAATCCCGGCTGAACTGCGCGACCGTATCGAAGACGTTCTTTTCAACCGCGGCGAGAACGCAACCGAACGCTTGCTGGAAATTGCCGAGCAGTACCGCGATGCCGGAGGCGTAATCGTGGAACGCGATCTCGCTTGGCGCGAGGCGGCTGTCGCCAAGCGGATCGAATACGCGCTGGTCAACGGCATTGCCGACTATATTGAAGAAGATACCGAGGCGGCGCGGCAGGCCACCGAGCGACCGCTCGATGTCATCGAGGGGCCATTGATGGACGGTATGAACGTGGTCGGCGATCT
>JBFKGW010000382.1:0-3499 GCA_041633145.1 Alphaproteobacteria bacterium | reverse complement strand
GACAGCGCCAACCCGGCGCCGCTGACCTTACGCAACCACGTGACCATCGTGGGCGGATCGGTCCACCTGCGCGACCTCTTCGACGGCTTCGAGAACCCCCGCCCCGGCGTCAGCGGCGATACCATCATCGCCTACGCGCCGCAGCCGGGACGCCGCGCGGTGTTCGACGCCAACTGGCTGGCCCGGGTCGCCCAGCGCCACCGGCTGGACTGGCGCCCGACGACGCGCCTCGACCGGGTGATCGTCGAACGCGCCAGCACGGTGGTCGACGCCAACGATATCGCGTCGGCGCTGCGCGACGAAATTGCCGCGCGCGGCCACGGCGCCAACATCGAACTCGAATTGTCCAACCGCAAACTGTTGGTGCATATCGACAGCAGCTTGCCGCCGACCATCGAGGTGATCCATATCGCCACCGAACCGCGCCGCGGCCGGTTCTCGGCGACCTTGGCGATCCCGGCGGGCGACCCGCAGGCCCGGCGGATCACCGTCGCCGGCCAGTTTTTCTCGGTCGTCGAGGTGCCGGTGCCGGCGCGCGCCGTGCGGCCCGGCAGCACCATTCGCCAGGGCGACATCAAGTGGCAGCGGGTGCGCGCCAACCAAATCCAAAACGACACCGTCACCGACCCCAAAGACTTCATCGGCCGCGAGGCCAAGCGTCCGCTGAGCGCCAACAAGATGGTGCGTCAGTCGGAACTGCGCGACCCCGTCGTGGTCACCAAGGGGATGCTGGTCACCATGGTGTTCCGCACCGCTTCGATGGAGTTGACCGCCACCGGCCGGGCCTTGGAAGCCGGCGCGACCGACGATTTCATCACCGTGCGCAATAGCCAAACCGGCGCCACGGTCGACGCCAGAATTCTCGGCCCCAACCGCGTCGAGGTGGCGGCGCTTCGCCTGCTTGCCGCGTCGGAAGGAATTGCCCAATGATCATGACACGCAAATGCGTGCGGCTGCCGGCGATGCTCGCCCTGGCGGTCGCGCTCAGCGGCTGTAACGCGCTGACCCGGCTCTCCAACGTCGGCGCCGAACCGCCGCTGACGGAGATCCAGAACCCGACCCTGCAGACGAACTACCGCCCGGTCTCGATGCCGATGCCGGCGCCGAAACCGGTCGAGCGCAACGCCAATTCGCTGTGGCGCACCGGCGCGCGGGCCTTCTTCAAGGATCAGCGGGCGGCCGACGTCGGCGACATTTTGACCGTGATCGTCGACCTCGAAGACGAGGCGACCATCAACAATGCGACCACGCGGGCGCGCACCTCCAACGAGGACGCCTCGCTCAGCACCTTCCTCGGCTACGAGACCAGCCTCAACCGCGTGCTGCCGGAATCGGTCAGTCCAGGCAACTTGCTCGACCTTGGTGCCGAGTCGGACTCGACGGGTTCGGGCCAGATCAGCCGCGAAGAAGACATCGAGCTGAAAGTCGCCGCGGTGATCAGCCAGGTGCTGCCGAACGGCAACCTGGTGATCTTCGGCCGGCAGGAATTTCGGGTGAACTTCGAAGCCCGCGAGCTGCAGATCGCCGGCATCATCCGGCCCGAGGACATCTCGTCGACCAACACCATCGTCTACGAAAAGATCGCCGAGGCGCGCATCGCCTACGGCGGCCGCGGCCAGATCTCCGACCTGCAACAGCCGCGCTACGGCCAACAGGTGCTCGATATCCTATTTCCGTTCTAGACAATCGGCAGGCAGCCTAAACGTTTGAACGGAATCTTGGCCAGGTAGGCCAGCCGGTCAGGTAGGCCGGAAGATGCGGGAAGGACCGGTTCCAGGCAGGAACCGGTTCTTTTCTTTTAACGACCGTTTTGACCACCGGCTGGCGCGAGGCCTAACGCGCAACTTGCGCCGCCTCAATCCTCGATCTATCCCTATTCGGTGTTGGGGGCAGAGCGGTCGTGATGGGCAACCGCTGATGACAGCAGTTATTAGCCACTAGGCGACATGGTCGGCCCCTCAAAAATGACACCGCGCTTTAGCACATTGCGATGCCGGCGACCCGACCTTATTTTCTAAACAGCGATGTCTACCAGAATCCTCCACATATCTGATTTACATTTCGGGCCTCCATTCGTACCTGCGGTGGCTGAGGCATTGTTGCAAACCATCCCATCGCTGGCCCCCGATGCCATCGTGGCGAGTGGCGATCTGACGCAGCGGGCCAAGCGTGACCAGTTCGAGGAGTGCAGGAAATTCTTTGATCGCCTGCCGGACATTCCATTGCTGGTGATCCCCGGCAACCATGACGTCCCTCTATACCGGGTCTTCGAGCGCCTATTCAGGCCACACGCTCTGTACTGCGAAATCATCCACCCCGATCTGAACCCGGTGCTGCAAGTGGGTAATGTCGTCCTGGCAGGCCTCGATTCCACCGCGCCGCACAGCGCCATCTCCAACGGACGAATCCATCGTTATCAACTTGAGCATTGCGAAGCGGTGTTTGCGGCGGTACCGGAGGACATGACGCGCATCGTGGTCGCCCACCATCACTTCGCGCCAGGCCACGACAAAGTTTTCGATGCCGCAATGCCCGGCTCGCGTCGTGCGATCGACTGTTTCGTCGAGCAAAAGGTTGAGATGATCCTAGGCGGGCACCTGCACCGATCCTATATCGGCAGCTCTCTCGACTTTTTCCCGGGACATCACCGTGAGCGCGGAGTCGTCATCGTGCAATGTGGCACCAGCACCTCAAGTCGAGGCAGGGGACGCGAACGCGACGAGAATACCTTCAACCTCATCGAGGCCGGCTCGGACACACTCGCTGTGACCCATTACCTGTATTTCGAGGAGGCAGGCAAGTTCGCGGCGGTAAGCAATCACGTCTTTCCCCGCCAGGGGCGTACTTTAGATGCCGATGACGGTTTCACGCCAACATGAAGTCGCTCGGTGCACCAATACGAACCAAGCGCAAGCTGATTGTCTTTACACTCGCGGCCATTTTTCTGACGACACTGGCCTGGTATCTTCGCAATTATGTCTCGCTCGAAGAACTGGCTGGTCAGGAGAGCCGGCTCCGCGAGGCCATTGCCACCAATCCTTTGCGGTCTTTCGCAATCGGCTTCGGTATCTACACCGTAGTAGCGCTGGTTCCCGGGACCGGGGGCAAGGCCATCGTCTACGGTTGGATATTCGGATTCTGGCAAGCCGTAGCTATTGTCACGGTGGGGCTTGCGATCGCAGCGATGGCGATATTCTTACTTAGCCGGTATCTAGTTCGGGAGAGCATTGAGCGCCGCTATCCCCATTTTCTCGCCTTCATTAACAGGAACCTGGAAAAAGACGTCGCTTTTTACCTCGTTACCCTGAGACTGCTCCATGCCCCATATTCTATTGTAAATCCTGTTATCGGTGCGAGCCGCGTCCGTACCTGGACATTCCTCTGGACCACCGTAGTTGGATTGCTCCCCGCTAATGCGGTGTGGGTATATGTGGGGATTCGTCTGCCTTCATTGCGCGAACTGGCCGATCATGGACCGGAATCATTCATCAACTTGCCG
>JBFKGW010000381.1:0-3521 GCA_041633145.1 Alphaproteobacteria bacterium | reverse complement strand
GCCGGGTTGGTGATGTCGGCGCGCAAGATGCAGCCGCGCGCCGCCGGCACATTGGTCTCGATGTCTTCCGGGTTGGCGCCGACGTTACCGATATGGGGAAAGGTGAAGGTGATGATCTGGCCGGCGTAGGAGGGATCGGTCATGATCTCCTGGTAGCCGGTCATCGAGGTGTTGAAGCAGACTTCGCCGACCGCCGCGCCGACCGCGCCGACCCCACGGGCCCACAAAACCGTGCCGTCGGCGAGAACCAACGCGCCGGTCGCCCATCCAGGCTGGCTCCGGTCGTTGCGCGCGTCAGCGGCCATTCGAATGGGTTCCTTTTCGCCGGAGGCCACAGCCGCCAGGGGGCAAATTTTACAGCTGAGACCCGCTAGAGGGCCGTGCGCACCGCCTGCCGGCACGCAAATTGCGCGTTGTTTAAGCCAGCCGGGTCGAGTCGTCAAGCATTGGTGAAAATAGAAATATTGTTTGAAAACAATGTGTTATAGGGGTAATCCCGAATTGCTATCGGTTTGTAAATCCGCTACCGTCTTTACCTTCCCCCAACACTGACGTCGATATGCTGCGAAACGCAATTCCAGAGACATTGAAGGCCGCGCTCAAGGACCAGGATCAGCGCACCGTTTCGACGGTGCGGTTGATCATGGCGGCGCTCAAAGACCGCGACATCGCTGCGCGCGGCAAGGGCAATACCGAGGGCATCAGCGACGATGAAATCCTGCAGATGCTGCAAACCATGGTGAAGCAGCGCCGCGACTCGATCGAGATGTACGAGCAGGGCGGCCGCCTTGAATTGGCCGAGCGCGAACGCGAAGAGATCGCCATCATCGAACAGTTCCTGCCGCAGCAGATGGGCGATGCCGAGATCGGTACGGCGGTCGACCAGGTGATCGCCGATGTCGAGGCTGGCGGCCTGAAAGACATGGGCAAAGTGATGGGCGCACTGCGCGACCGCTACGCCGGGCAGATGGACTTCGGCAAGGCGAGCGCCCTGGTCAAGAAAAAGCTCGGCGCCGGCTGAAGCCACCGGGCAAAGTTATCCCCGAACTCTGCATAATTAAGCGGATTTTCCGGTGCTCGCGACGCGGGCGCACGGTCTAATATCGCGACCCCGCGCGGCTGAACCGACTCCACGCCGTGTGGCTGACTGCTGACCGCGAACGACCAAGAGCCAACTACTGATCGCCGCCCATGGCCTTTCCGCCCCAATTTCTCGACGAGCTGCGCGCCCGCATATCGGTTTCGGAGGTAATCGCGCCGAAAGTGCGGTTGACCCGCCGCGGCCGCGAATCGTTGGGGCTGTGTCCGTTCCACAACGAAAAGACGCCGTCGTTTACCGCCAACGACGATAAGGGCTTCTATCACTGCTTCGGCTGCGGCGCCCACGGCGACATCATCACCTTTATCATGGAGACCGAGGGCCTGAACTTCCCCGAAGCGGTCGAAAAACTGGCCGGGCTGGCCGGCTTGGCGGTGCCGCGCCAGTCGCCGGAAGAGCGCGAACGCGCCCAGGACCGGGCGAGCCTGCAGCAGGTCATGGAACAGGCCTGCGCCTGGTTCGAGAACCAGTTGATGCAGCCGGGCGGGCGGCAGGCGCTCGACTATCTGCGCGGTCGCGGCTTCACTGACGAGACCATCCACGCCTTTCGCCTTGGCTATGCGCCTGACGGGCGCGGCCGTTTGGGCCAGGCGCTGGAGGCGCGCAATGTCACCCGCGCGCAGCTGGTCGAGGCGGGGCTGGTCAAACTGCCCGACGGCGGCGGCGAGCCGCGCGACTATTTTTTCAATCGGGTGATTTTCCCGATCACCGACCGGCGCGGCCAGGTGATCGCCTTCGGCGGCCGAATTCTGGGGGACGGCCAGCCGAAGTATCTCAATTCGCCGGAAACCGCGCTGTTTCACAAGGGCCGGGTCCTCTATAACTGGGCGCGCGCGCGCGAGGCGGCGCGCGATGCCGGCGCCGTCGTCGTCGTCGAGGGCTATACCGACGTCATCGCCTTGGCGCAGGCCGGCTCGCTCAACGCGGTGGCGCCGCTCGGCACCGCGTTGACCGAAGAACAGATGCTCGCCCTGTGGCGCATGGTTGACGAGCCGATTTTATGCTTCGACGGCGATAACGCTGGCCAGCGCGCCGCGTTCCGTGCAGCCGAGCGGGCCCTGCCCTTACTTCAGCCCGGCAAATCGCTGCGCTTCGTCGCGCTACCCTCCGGCGAAGACCCCGATAGCCTGGTGCGCGCGCGCGGGCGTACCGGCTTGGAAGCATTACTGGCCAAGGCGCGGCCGCTGGTCGACGTGGTATGGGCGCTCGAAGCCAGCGGCGGCAAGTTCGCCACCCCGGAACAGCGCGCCGCCCTGGAACGTCGGCTCAACCAGCATATCGGCCAAATTGCCGACCGCAGCGTGCAATATCACTACCAGCAGCAAATCCGCGAGCGCCTGCGGTCGCTGTTCGGCGCTAGCGCCGGTAAACGCGGTGATTTCCGCGGCGAAAGCCCGATGAAACGGCGCCTCGCGCCGGCTAATTTGCACCCTCGCGGTGATCTCGCGGCCTTGCGCGAACAACAACAACGGGTGTTGCTTTCAATAATAATTAACCATAACGAGCTAGTTCATGGCATGGCCGAGGAATTAGCGGGTATTTCCCTGAGCAACACAGACCTTGACAGTATATTGCGGGAAATTTTAAACGTCGCCGTCGATCAACCGGAGCTTGACAGCGAGGGCTTGCAACGCCATCTCATCCAGTGCGGATACCAAAAGCAGCTGGCGACCGTACTGAATGCGAAAACCTATCGGCAGGCACTGTTTGCCGCACCCGACGCTTCGGCGGAGGACGCGGCGCAGGCGCTGACCGATATTGTTTCGACCTATAGGCGGCAGCGGCTCGCGGCGGATCGCGCGGTGGCGAAACGGGAACTTGCGGACGAGATGACCTCTGAAAACAGCGAACGGCTGCTGGACATCGTCCGCGAACAAACAGGTACAGGCGGACTGTAACAATCTTTTCTGGCGGTGCGGGCGTGGCACCGGTGGGTTGTTCGTCTGTAAGGGGTGATTATGGCGAGTAAGCAAGAAGCAACAGCAGAAACCACAGAAGAACGTGAAGAGACGACCGACGGTCCGTTGATGGACAGCTCTGTCCAGGCGGTCAAGAAGATGATCGCCAAGGGCAAGGAGCGCGGCTACGTCTCGGTCGACGAGCTCAACGAAGCGCTCCCCCAGGACCAGGTCTCATCGGAACAGATCGAGGACGTGCTCGCCCAACTTTCCGAGATGGGCATCAACGTCGTCGAGGGCGAAGATAAAGAGGACGGCGAGTCCGCTGCGGCAGCGCAGCAGGAGACACCCGAGAAAGCCGAAGAGGCCGCCCCGGCAGCCGCAACGGCAAGCGAAGATATCGGCCGTACCGACGATCCGGTGCGCATGTATCTGCGCGAGATGGGCTCGGTCGAGCTGCTGTCGCGCGAAGGCGAAATCGCCATCGCCAAGCGTATCGAAGCTGGCCGCGAAAAAATGATCGG
>JBFKGW010000380.1:0-3527 GCA_041633145.1 Alphaproteobacteria bacterium | reverse complement strand
TTCATCGACGCCCGACACGCCGAACATATCGGCCTGGTCAACCGGGTAGTGCCGGACGACGAACTCGATGCGGTGACCACTATGCTGGCCGATAAACTGGCGACCAAGAGCGCCTTTGGCTTAGCGCTTGGCAAGCAGGGCTTTTACCGGCAGCTCGAGATGGGCGTCAGCGACGCCTATGCCTTCGCCGGCGCGGAGATGGCGCGCAACGCGATGGACCGCGATGCTGCCGAAGGCTTCGATGCGTTCATCGAGAAACGGGCGCCGGTGTGGGATTACGCGCCGCGCGATAATGACGATGTTGAGGACTGATCCCCGGTGAGCCGTTTTTCTTATTCCGACGACGTTCTGCGCAAGTTGTTCGACGATACCAAGGTTGTCGCCCTGGTCGGCGCGAGCCCGCGCGGCGAGAAACGCGCGAGCTGGCGGGTGATGCGGTTTTGGCAACAGCAGGGCTACAAGGTCTATCCGGTCAATCCGGAAGCGCTCGGCGAGGAAATCCATGGCGAGAAGGTGTATGCCTCGCTCAAGGATGTGCCCGAGAAAGTCGACTTGGTCGATATCTTCCGCCGCTCCAGCAAGGTGGCGCCGGCGGTCGACGCTGCCATTGCCATCGGCGCGCCTTATATATGGATGCAACTGAACGTAATCGACGAGGAGGCCGCGGCGAAAGCCGAAGCGGCTGGCGCCGTCGTCATCATGGACCGTTGCCCGGCGATCGAACTGCCGCGGCTTGAGCGCGCAGCGTAGCGCCGCCCGCGCGAGACCTGGAACGAAAGTATGGAACCACTTTATTACCCCGATTGGCAGATCCGGCGCATCCTGCGCGACGTCAATACCATCGCCATGGTCGGCGCCAGCACCAACTGGAACCGGCCGAGCTATTTCGCGATGAAATATCTGCAGGAAAAGGGCTTTCGGGTAATCCCGGTCAATCCCCGCGCGGCCGGCGAGCAGTTGCTCGGCGAGACGGTCTATGCCAGCCTTAAGGACATCCCCGAACCGGTTGATATGGTGGATATTTTCCAGCGTGCCGAGCGGGTGCCGGCGATCGTCGACGAGGCCATCGAAATCGGCGCCAAAATCGTCTGGATGCAGCTCACGGTGCGCCACGACGAGGCGGCGAAGAAGGCCGAGGAAGCCGGCCTCACGGTGATCATGGACCGCTGCCCGAAGATCGAATTCGGGCGCTTGAGCGGCGAACTTGGCTGGAGCGGCGTCAATACGCGGGTGATTACCTCGCGCCGCAGCAAGGAAATCCGTCCGCCGCACTGACGCGCAAACCCTTTGCGCTGCGGCGAGGCGCAAGGACCACAGGACCAGACCCATGGCAGACGAACCCAAGACCGCCAAGCCACCCGGTTTCGAAACCTTGGCGATCCACGCCGGCGCCGCGCCCGATCCGTCGACCGGCGCGCGCAACGTGCCGATTTATCAAACCAATGCCTACGTGTTCGACGATGTCGACCACGCGGCGTCGCTGTTCAACTTGCAGACCTTCGGCTACATCTACACCCGCCTTGGCAATCCGACAGTCTCGGCGCTCGAGGAAAAGGTCGCGGCGCTGGAGAACGGCCGCGCCGCCGTCGCCACCTCGACTGGCCATGCGGCGCAACTGCTGGCGATGTATATCCTGATGGAGCCGGGCGCCAATTTCGTCTCGTCGAGTAACCTGTATGGCGGCTCGGTTACCCAGTTCACCCATACCTTTAAAAAGTTCGACTGGCATTGCCGCTTCGTCGATGCCAGCGAGCCGGAAAACTTCCGCGCCGCCATCGACGACAACACCAAAGCTCTGTTCGTCGAACTGCTCGCCAACCCGGGCGGCATCGTCATCGATATCGAGCCGATCGCCGAGATCGCGCGCGAGGCCGGTATCCCGCTGATCGTCGATAACACCACGGCGACGCCCTATTTGGCTCAGCCGTTCGATTGGGGCGCCGATATCATCATCCACTCGATGACCAAGTACCTCGGCGGACACGGCAATTCGATGGGCGGCATCGTCGTCGAGAGCGGCCGCTTCGATTGGGGCCAGAACGACAAGTTCCCGTCCCTCTCCCAGCCCGACCCGGCCTATCACGGCCTTACCTTCCACGAGACCTTTGGCGATTTCGGCTTCTCGACCAAGGGGCGCGCGGTCGCCCTGCGCGACCTTGGCCCGACCCTCGCGCCGATGAACGCGTTCCTGATCCTGACCGGCATCGAAACCCTGGCGCTGCGCATGGAACGCCACGTCCAAAACGCCCAGGCGGTGGCTGAGTATCTGGAAAGTCATCCGGCGATCGAGTGGGTGTCCTACGCCGGGCTCAAGTCGAGCCCCTACCACGAGCTCGCCAAGAAATACCTGCCCAAGGGCGCCGGCGCTTTGTTCTCGTTCGGCCTCAAGGGCGGCTACGAAGCCGGCACGCGGTTGGTCGAAGGCGTCGAGCTTATCTCGCACCTGGCCAATCTGGGCGACACGAGATCGCTGATCATCCACCCCGCCTCGACGACCCACCGTCAGCTCACCGAAGAGCAACGCATCGCCGCCGGCGCCGGGCCGGACGTGGTGCGCATTTCGGTAGGGATCGAGACCGTCGAGGACATCATCGCCGATCTCGACCAGGCGCTCGACTACGCGCTGGCCAAGGCGGCGGAGTAACTTTCAACGATTATTGGTGCGGCGGCCGGGTCCTACTCGGCCGCCTGCTCACCGAACCACTGCTGCGGCATGCCGCCACGGATCGCGTAGGCCAGCGCCTCGACCACCTGACGGGGCTCGCGCGCCACCGCCTTGGCGGCAGCGTCGACCTCTTTCAGCGCGTGGTCGTGCTCGGGCGGATGCAGGATGATCAGCGGCTTGCCCAGAGCGGCGGCGTAGCCGGCGTCGAAGGCGGCGTTCCACTGCTTGTACTTCTCGCCAAAGCGCACGACGACGACGTCGGCATCGGCGATCAGCGTGCCGGTGCGCACCGAGTTCAAGAGCGCACCCTTATGGTCGTGCCAAAACGTCGACTCTTCGCCGCCGAAAATGGCAACACCGCAATCGTCGGAATCTTCGTGCACGGTGATCGGTGCGTTCAGCACCACCGGCAGGCCGGCCTTGGCGACGCCGTCGGCGATCTGCTCGCGCCAGTCGCTGTGGATTTCGCCCGACAGATAAACTTTCCAGACTTTCTCGTTCATGGAGCCTATTCCAATTTCTCGCTAGGGTTTTGCCTCGGTGTTGGTCCGAATATAGCAAATCGGAGCCGTTAGGCGAACCGCACCAATCGACTATTCGGCCGCCGCGGCGACAATTCTTTCTTCCTCGGAAGCCAGGCCAACGCGAGCCGGCGGCAGGAAGGCGATGGCGGCGATGACGGCCGCTGCGCCGGCCCCCAAGGTCCAGTAAAGCCAGGCGAAATCGCCGGTCGCCGCTTGCACGACGGCGACGAATTGGATGGCGATCGGCGCCGCACCGAGCGCTAGCACGTAGCACAGGCCGAAGAACAGGCCGTGGTGGCGGGCCGGCACGAAGCGGGCGAACAGCAGGCTCTCCGCCG